>JAIMAD010000026.1 GCA_023512145.1 Bacillus sp. (in: firmicutes)
ATGGTGTAAATGGATCTGGAATGCACATGAACCTTTCGTTATTTAAAGATGGTAAAAATTCATTTTACGATCCAACTGGTGATCTTGAGATGAGCGATGCAGCTCGCCAATTCATCGCAGGAATTCTTAAACATGCACCAAGCTTTACAGCTGTAACAAATCCAACAGTAAATTCATATAAACGTCTTGTTCCTGGCTATGAGGCACCATGTTATGTAGCGTGGTCTGCAAGAAACCGTTCACCATTAATCCGTATCCCGGCTTCACGTGGTTTAAGTACTCGTGTTGAAGTGAGAAGCGTAGACCCATCTGCAAATCCATATTTGGCAATGGCGGTACTTCTTAAAGCAGGTCTAGATGGAATTAAAAATAAATTAACCCCACCTGCACCGGTTGACCGTAACATTTATGTGATGGGCAAGGAAGAAAGAATAGAAGAAGGGATTGTTGATCTTCCAGCAACGTTAGATCAAGCATTGGACAAATTAAAAGCTAACCAAGTCATCGTTTCAGGACTTGGAGAGCACATCTTTGAACACTTTGTTGAAGCAAAAGAGATTGAATGGGATATGTTCCGCACGGCCGTTCACCAATGGGAACGGGATCAATATATGAGCATGTATTAATAGATGAAAAGCCTTTGCCCCAAATTTGGGGCAAAGGCTTTTTTGTCAGAAAAACAATTAGAAAAATAGAGCTAAGGTTTGGATGGGGACTAGGAAGAGGTCATAGTGCCCGTGGAGAGGGAAAACGGCATCGGGAGGGAACGATTAGGAGAATACAAGGTATTTGATAGGTGAATATAAGAGGAAAACCAGTAATTCCTGTTTATTGGATATAATTGTTTGCACCTCTGGAGTTACTCCGTTAAGGTTTTTGCCAAGGTTCTTCTTGATAGAAAAGGCAAGTACTCAAATTGTAAATCGATAAGAGATAATTCGGGGCCAGCACTGTACTAGTGCTGGCCCCGAATTTTTTTCTTTTAATGTATATTTCGATATACCCCAATGACTTTTCCTAGAATAGTAACATTCTTTAAAATAATAGGATCCATTGTAGAATTTTCTGGTTGCAAACGGAAATAATCTTTTTCTTTAAAGAATCGCTTACAGGTCGCTTCATCTTCCTCAGTCATCGCGACAACAATGTCACCATTATTAGCGGTTTGCTGGTGTTTTACGATAACATAGTCCCCGTCAAGTATACCAGCTTCTATCATACTCTCACCCATGATTTCAAGCATGAAAACTTGCTCATCTCCTCCTGCAATACTCAATGGAAGTGGGAAATATTCTTCAACATTTTCAATTGCGGTAATCGGCAAACCAGCTGTTACTTTACCAACCACCGGAACATGGACAACCTTATTTCTTGGAATTTGTGTTGTTGCATCTACTTCTAGTACTTCAATCGCCCTTGGTTTTGTTGGATCTCGTCTAATAATGCCTTTACTTTCCAATCGTGCTAAATGACCGTGAACAGTGGAGCTAGAAGCTAGTCCTACAGCTTGGCCAATTTCGCGGACGGAAGGAGGGTATCCCTTACTTCTAACCTCGCTTTTAATGAAATCCAAGATATCCTGCTGACGTTTTGATATTTTTGCCATAAATAATGCACCTCACTTGGTTAATGTTGCCTTTATCATAACATGTTCGCTTTGTTTGCACAAACATAAGTTCGAAAAACAGTTGACAACAAACGAATGTTCGGTCTATAATAAAAAGTATCAAGACGAACACATATTCTTATAAGGAGTGTTAATCATGAAAAAATTATGTAAACAATACTCGTATGCTATTACTCTTATTATTTTGAGCTGTTCACTAGCTTTCATATTATCCTACCAATACAAATCCGTAGACCAAAATAAGTATGTAAAGGTTACCATCATGGAAGGTGATTCCCTCTGGGATATCTCCAATCAATTTTCTGGACAGCATTCTCTATCAAACAAGGAGTTCGCAAGCTGGGTTAAAAAGCAAAATAAAATCGTCAGTAATCAAATTTTCCCAGGTGAGGAAATCATTATCCCGGTTCGTATGGAAGTTCCAGCTTCAACAGAATTAGCAAGTGCCGTCAGAAACTAGAAAGGAAAAATTATGAAAGCAATCATATACTGCCGTGTCAGTACAAATAAAGAAACCCAAGAAACTTCATTAAAACGTCAGGAAGAAGAATTGATTCAATTGGCTAAACAATACCAGTTTGAGATTGATTCGATCATTAAAGAAAAGGCGAGTGGGTATGATGTTGAACGTGATGGAATTCTACAATTACTAGAAAAAATTAAAGATAAACAAATACATGCAGTGTTAATTCAGGATGAGACTCGAATTGGTAGAGGAAACGCGAAAATTGCTATTTTACATGGCATCATCAAAGAAAATATTAAACTTTATAGCATATCCCATAATGGAGAATTGCAGCTTTCTGAATCAGATTCAATGGTTTTGAAAATTGTCAGTATGGTGGAGGAATACCAGCGAAAGCTTCACAATGTGAAAATTAAGCGCGGAATGAAACGTGCGGTTTTACATGGCTATAAACCAGAAGAAAATTTAAAAAATTTAGGCGAAGCATCTGGTCGAAAAAAAATTGAGGTTCCAATTGAAGAAATTGTTAGGTTAAGAAAAAATGGATTAATCTTTGCTGAAATAGCTGCTACTCTTAGAGGTTTTGGTTATAATATTTCGAAAGCAACCGTACATAGAAGGTATCAAGAATATATTGAATCACAAGAAACGTAGACCCTTTGCCTTGTCAATCGGTCTTTTTTTTAGTAGAATCAAGAGTCATCTAATCAGTTTGAAAGGAAGGATCTTGGATGCTATCAAATGAAAAAATGGCCAGGATTAATGAACTGGCAAGAAAAGCGAAAGCGACCGGTTTAACGGAAACAGAAGCAAAAGAGCAATCAAAATTAAGAAGTGAATATTTGTCGACATTCCGTTCTAATATGTTGGATACATTAACAAATACAAAATTTATTGATCCAGAAGGAAATGACGTCACGCCGGATAAAATTAAGAGTAGGAAAAAAGACAAACTCCATTAATTAAGGTATAAATACATTTTTGGAAGATTAGAATTTATTACAATAAATTCTAACGTATATTGGTGCAAAGACTACTCTGCCTTTGCCAAAAGAAATTCTCGCCAATCGGCGAGTTTTGTTTATAAACCTTTATACATACCTTGATCAATTCGGTTTCAAAACAGGCACAAAATCCTCTTTTCTATCTTATTTTCCTGCTTTTGGTTGAATTTAAAACAGGGGCGATATAATATTAATAGTGTATTTATAGTTTTGTTATTAAGAAAGGATGTAATTCATGTTTAATACTATTGATGATTTAGCAGTTACTTCTATTCGTACACTCTCCATTGATGCTATCGAGAAGGCTAATTCTGGACATCCTGGGATGCCTATGGGTGCGGCACCAATGACCTATACGTTGTGGACACGTTTCATGAACCAAAATCCGAAAAATCCACACTGGTTTAACCGCGACCGTTTTGTTCTATCAGCTGGCCATGGTTCAGCCTTGTTATACAGCATGCTTCATTTATCCAGCTACAATTTAACAATGGAAGATTTAAAGCAATTCCGTCAATGGGGTAGTAAGACACCTGGACATCCTGAATATCGACACACTGAAGGTGTGGAAGCGACAACTGGACCACTAGGACAGGGAATCGCGATGGCAGTAGGAATGGCAATGGCAGAGCGTCATGTCGCAACCGTTTATAACAAAGAAAAGTATGAAATAGTTAACCATTTTACATACAGCATTTGTGGCGATGGTGATTTAATGGAAGGTGTATCTGCTGAGGCAGCATCACTAGCAGGTCACTTGAAATTAGGACGATTAGTCGTTCTTTACGATTCCAATGATATCTCTCTTGATGGAGACTTGAACAAATCATTCTCTGAAAGTGTGAAAGAGCGTTTCCAAGCATACAAATGGCAATATCTACGTGTGGAAGATGGCAATAATCTTGACGAAATTGCCAGGGCACTTGAAGAAGCAAAAACAGAACTTGATAGACCAACGATGATTGAAGTCAGAACGGTAATTGGTTATGGTTCACCAAACCGGGCGGGAACCTCGGGAGTGCACGGAGCACCACTTGGAGCAGATGAGTTGAAGTTGACAAAAGAAGCGTACAAATGGACATTTGAGGAAGATTTCCATGTACCTCAAGAAGTTTATGATCACTTCCAACAACACATTGTAGAAAATGGGGTAAAGAAGGAAAAAGAGTGGAATGACCTATTCACGCAGTATAAAAAGGAATATCCTGAACTAGCTACACAACTAGAACAAGCATTAAACCATCAACTGCCTGAAGGTTGGGATAAAGATATCCCCGTTTACAGCGAAGGAAAAAGCCTTGCAAGTCGTGCCTCTTCAGGTGAAGTATTAAATGCTATTGCTAAAAACCTGCCTATTTTTATCGGAGGTTCAGCGGACCTTGCTGGTTCTAATAAAACGATGATCAAAGGATCAAAAGACTATACACCTGATTCCTATGATGGCCGTAATGTTTGGTTTGGTGTCCGTGAATTTGCGATGGGTGCTGCGATGAATGGGATATCACTCCACGGTGGTATAAAAGTATTTGGTGGCACATTCTTTGTATTCTCAGACTACATGCGTCCAGCTATTCGTCTTGCAGCACTAATGGGCTTACCTGTTACGTATGTATTCACACATGACAGCATAGCTGTTGGGGAAGACGGACCAACACATGAGCCAGTCGAACAGCTTGCAGCATTACGTGCGATGTCAGGATTATCAATCATACGTCCTGCGGATGGAAATGAAACGGCTGCAGCTTGGAAGTTAGCTGTTGAATCGACCAACAAACCAACAGCACTCGTATTAACCCGTCAAGATTTACCAACAATAAAGGGTACGGATACAAATGCGTATGAGGGAGTTTCAAAAGGTGCTTATGTCATCTCTCCATCGGAAAAAGAAACCCCAGACGCTTTGCTATTAGCAACCGGTTCAGAGGTAAGTCTTGCAGTTGAAGCGCAAAGGGCATTAGTTGGTGAAGGTATTTTCGTTTCTGTTGTCAGTATGCCTTCATGGGATCGCTTCGAGCAACAGTCACAAGAATACAAAGATTCGGTATTACCAAAGAGTGTGAAAAAACGTCTTGGTATTGAAGTGGGTTCATCTATGGGCTGGCACAAATATACCGGTGATGAAGGCGATGTATTGGCCATTGATAAATTTGGTGCCTCGGCACCAGGTGAAAAAATTATGGAAGAGTACGGCTTCACGGTCAATAACGTAGTTGCGCTAGTGAAAGTACTTTTGCAACGATAAAAAACGAAATAAAGTGAGAACAGCACATTGCTGTTCTTTTTTTGTGTCTAAAGGTTATATATACTAAATGCAACTAGTTCCGAGTCTTTGGCATAGCTCCAACAATTTTAATGGCTAAGTTAGTCATATTTTCAACAATATTTTGAAAAGGGTATATTTTTAAAGGAATATTCATTAAATCTACCGAATTCATAGTAGATTTGTTAAAAAGCATGTTCCATGACAAAAATAGTGCGATTTTTTGCCGTGAAAAGACAAATGTTTCATTTTTGATTTTTTATAATAGAAAAAAGGGTATTCAACAAAGGAGATAACCGTAGTGAGAAAATATCAGCTATATTTAATAGAAGATGAATTTGCCGCTCATTACTTCGGAAGAGAACGATTATTTTTTGAGCTTTTTAAGGAACATCAAAATGCGGATGCTGACCTTAAATTTATTACTAAAATGCAAATTGCATATATAACAAAAAGTGTAGAGGTTTTAAAAATGCACCAGCTTTTTCAAAAACAATTGGAAAAAATAAAAGGATTTAAAGCAGAAAATGGTGTATATACAATTCAACTTAGTGGGAAACTATGCACTGCAAAGCTAGAAGTTTTTCAGGATATCCTAACAATTGAGGCACAGGGCAGTTATGAAGCAGAAACAGCATTTTTTGAAATCTTAAGAAAATGTGAATCTTCCTTTTTGGCATTGGACCTTGATCATCAACGCTATGGATGGTTAAAGCCGATAAAGGAAAGAAAATTCGTCTAAATTCTATGCAAAGTTTACTCAGATATTGTCTATTCTTCATTTTTTTAGTACACTGTATGATAGACAACATGAAGGAGGAAGTATAATGGGTTATTACATTCTAGTTGGTATACTAGCATTAGCAGCTGGTGTAGCGCTAGGATTTTTCATTGCTCGTAAATATATGATGAGCTACTTAAAGAAAAATCCGCCAATCAATGAACAAATGTTAAAAATGATGATGATGCAAATGGGACAAAAACCATCGCAGAAAAAGATCAACCAAATGATGGCAGCTATGAACAAACAACAAACAAAATAATACGGCCAAGCACTCATACACATGGGTGCTTTTATCATGCTATCCGAGTGGTTTGAATGAATTTTAAATCTTTATTATTATTGAAATATTTGATAAAATAAAGCTTCAGTGTGTGAAATGATATTTACAAAATAATAATAAGCAAGGAATTTAAAGAAACAATCGTGGTCGTGTGATTTTTTTGTGTTTTGGGGGAGTATTAATGAAAGTATTCTTAGATTTAGGCTGGTTTTTTATAAAAGAGAAAAAATCGTACATTACGGGGATCTCACTACTCATGCTGGTGGCTATATTGCAACTGGTTCCACCAAAAGTAATTGGCATCATTGCTGACCAAATTAATAATGGAACCATTACAAAAGGGATACTCTTCGAGTGGATGGTAGTGCTCGTGGCAGTCGGACTTGCAATGTATGTTCTCCGCTATTATTGGCGAATCATGATTTTTGGTTCATCCGTGAAACTAGGCAAGCTGCTTCGAAATCAGTTGTATCAGCATTTTACAAATATGTCACCGGCATTCTATCAGAAACGCCGAATTGGTGATCTAATGGCACATGCCACAAATGACATTCAGGCGATTCAACAAACGGCTGGAGCAGGTGTACTGACCTTGGTTGATTCACTTTCTACCGGTGGGTTTGTAATTATTGCAATGGCCTTCACGATAAGTTGGAAATTAACACTCATCTGTTTGATTCCGATGCCACTGATGGTGATCTTGACAAGTTGGTTTGGAACGATGCTACATCGAACCTTCCATCACGCCCAAGAAGCCTTTTCATCTTTAAATGATAAAACACAGGAAAGCATTAGTGGAATTAAGGTCATTAAAACGTTTGGACAGGAAAAGGAAGACATCGAGGATTTTCGGAAACAATCAGAGGATGTTGTCCAAAAAAATATGGTTGTCGCAAAAATTGATTCCCTTTTTGATCCGACGATTTCCATCATAGTTGGCGTTTCCTTTTTCTTAGCGATTGCGTACGGTGCAAAGTATGTGTTGAATGAAGAGTTAACGATTGGACAATTACTTTCCTTTACTACATATTTAGGTCTTCTCATTTGGCCGATGCTTGCGTTTGGGTGGTTATTTAATATTGTCGAACGTGGCAGGGCTTCTTATGACCGCGTTTCCGTACTTCTTCAAGAAAAGGTAGAAATGACTGATATGGTTGGTGCTATCAATGATGCACCAGTAGGCGATATAGAATACAAGCTTGCTGAATTTACCTACCCTGGTGAAACAACGCCGATTTTAAAGGATATTTACTTTTCACTTCATACCGGGGAAACACTTGGAATTGTTGGGAAAACAGGCGCTGGTAAAACAACTCTTTTGAAGCTGCTAATTCGTGAGTTCGACAGCTATCATGGTGAAATTAATTTTGGTGGGAAAACACTTCAAGAATACAGGCTTGAAAAATTACGCGAAGCGATAGGGTATGTACCACAAGACCACTTCTTGTTTTCAGCCTCCGTTGGTGAAAACATCGCCTTTACTAATCCAAGTGCATCCATTACCGAAGTCGAGCAGGCCGCTAAGCTAGCAAATATCCATGAGGATATTCTCCAATTTACAGACGGGTATCATACTGTGGTCGGAGAAAGGGGTGTGTCGTTGTCCGGTGGTCAGAAACAAAGAATTTCAATTGCACGGGCTCTGTTGATGAATCCGGAAGTTTTGGTACTTGATGATTCCTTATCCGCTGTCGATGCAAAAACAGAGGAAGCGATACTTTCCGCATTGCGACAAAATCGGGATGGGAAAACCACGATAATTACCTCACACCGTTTGAGTGCGATACAACATGCAAACCTCATTATCGTTCTGGAGGGTGGCAGGATTGTAGAAAGAGGGTCGCATAAGGAACTGATGTGTGCCGGTGGCTGGTATAAGGAAATGTATTTACACCAGCAACTAGAAGAACTGGTCGAGCATGGAGGACATTAACATGGAAGAAAAAACCCAACTTACAGAACGTGAACAAAGAAAAATTTTATTCCGACTTCTTTCCTATACAAAGCCACATAAAAAAGCGATATCCGTCGCCTTTGTTTTACTGCTGTTAACAACAATAGGCGATATCGTCCTGCCATTATTAGTGAAAATCTTTATCGATGATTATTTAACGCCGGGTAATCTAGACTATCAACCACTTTTGATTCTTGGCGCGACATATATGGGAATTCAAGTTGTAAAAGCTATTTTGATGTTTTTTCAGTTTGTTAAATTTCAAGAACTTGCATTAAAAATTATTCAACAGCTTCGTATTGACCTCTTCACTAAAGTTCAGTCGCTTGGTTTAAAATATTTTGATAAGACACCGGCTGGAAGTATCGTTTCAAGGGTAACAAATGATACCGAAGCGATTAAGGACATGTTTGTAACCGTGATTGCTACGTTTATTCAAGGGGGATTTTTATTAATAGGGATTTTTATCGCCATGTTCATTTTGAATGTGAAGCTCGCTTTATTATGTATATTGATGATCCCTTTATTGTTATTTGTTATGAACCTCTACCGGAAATTAAGTTCGCGCTTTTACCTTGATATGCGCGAACGCTTAAGCCAATTGAATGCAAAGCTAAGTGAGTCACTATCAGGTATGTCTATTATCCAAGTGTTTCGTCAGGAAAAACGTCTGCGTACGGAGTTTGGAGATATTAATGAACAACACTACAAGTCAGGAATGAAAAATATAAAAATCGATGGACTCCTGTTAAGACCAGCGATTGACTTGATTTATGTGTTTGGCTTAATCACCGTGCTTAGTTATTTTGGAATAACCTCTCTTGGTAGTGCAGTTCAAATTGGTGTCTTATATGCGTTCATCAACTATTTGGATCGTTTCTTTGAACCAGTAAACCAAATGATGATGAGGCTTTCCTTGTACCAACAAGCGATTGTGGCTGGCTCGCGCGTATTCAGGCTACTCGATGAGGATGAATTGGCACCGATTCAAAAAGAGGAACAAATGATGTCCATTGAAAAAGGAATGATTGAGTTTAAAGACTTAAGTTTTTCCTATGATGGAAAGAAGGACGTCTTAAAGCATATTTCCTTTACTGCCAACCCTGGAGAAACGGTTGCACTTGTCGGTCATACTGGCAGCGGGAAGAGCTCAATTATTAATTTGTTGATGCGTTTTTATGAGTATGAACGCGGGGAGATCAGGATTGATGGTCAATCGATACGTAGTTTCACAAAACAAGAACTCAGAGAGAAAATGGGCCTAGTTTTACAGGATCCGTTTTTGTTTTACGGAACGATTAAGGATAATATTCGCCTTCATAATGAAAGCCTGACAGATGAACAAGTGGTTGAAGCAGCAAGATTTGTTCAGGCCCATACATTTATCAACAGGTTTGAGGAGGGTTTTGAGCACAAAGTAGTGGAGCGGGGTGCTACTTTTTCAAGTGGACAAAGGCAATTAATTGCTTTCGCACGAACCATTGCCGCCAATCCAAAAATATTGGTTCTTGATGAAGCGACTGCTAATATTGATACTGAAACAGAGGAAGCGATTCAAGTAGCACTAGAAAAAATGCGCAAAGGGCGGACAACAATTGCGATTGCCCACCGTTTATCAACTATCCAGGATGCTAATTTGATTCTTGTGTTACATCATGGCGAAATAGTCGAACGGGGCACACATCAAGAACTACTCGCTCATGGCGGTTTATACCATAAAATGTTCCTCCTGCAAAACGGGGTGGCTGAACAACTTGAGGACGTTATAAATTGATAGTAAATAGCCTAGCAACAATTGCTAGGCTATTTCTTATTCTATTAACTTATTTTTTTGTGTGTAGGTATATAGTGATGATTTGAAATAAAAGTATTTGTTAACAGGCTGAGGAGGAGACTTTTTTTATATAAACACGATGATATTCATTTAAGAGATGATCAAGCTCCTGGCTAGAACGAATGGCAACGGAGGAGGTCAAGCCGTTGGTGGTGGCGACTTGAATTAATTCAGCTCGCTTTTTTTCGATTATGGTAATTAAATCTTGTTTGGTCATAGCTGAACTCCTTTCCGAAAAGTCCTAAGTTTGGGTAAAAATAGAAGTAGAAACTACTTAATTTACAGTATTTTACTAGTATAGCTGATAATATGAAAAAATTCAAAGATATTTGTAAAATAACATCCAATAAAAAGTCATATATTTGGAAAGAAGGGATTTTCTGAAGGGTAACCAAAAGTGATTGTGGACACAAAAGATTCATGTTAACTATTATCTTTTCGGCAAAATATTTGTTAAAATTAAAGCGAATCAACTATAGTGGGAGTGTTAATATGTCTGATGTAAATATATTCATAGCAATGGGTGCCGGATTTTTGAGCTTTATTTCGCCTTGTTGTTTACCCCTTTACCCTGCATTCTTATCATATATAACAGGCATGTCTGTTGGGGAGTTAAAAGAAGAAAATGTATTGCTTCAAAAGAGAAGTCTATTTCACACCTTATTCTTCCTATTAGGTTTTTCGATGATTTTTATTGCAATCGGGTTTGGAACATCCTTTATTGGCATCTTTTTCTTATCGTATAAAGATTTAATACGTCAGCTTGGCGCTATTTTTATTGTTTTATTTGGATTAATAATTGTTGGAATTTTAAATCCACAGTTTATGATGAAGGATCGACGAATTGAATTTAAAAACCGTCCTTCCGGTTATATTGGGTCTGTCCTAATTGGTATGGCCTTTGCAGCTGGCTGGACACCATGTACAGGTCCAATTCTATCGTCTGTGATTCTCCTTGCAGCAGCTAATCCAGGGTCTGGTGTCTTATACATGATTGCCTATTCTCTCGGTTTTGCTATCCCATTTTTAATTTTATCTTTCTTTGTGGGCCGTATGAAATCCATCAGAAAATACAGTACAAAAATCGTCAAAATTGGTGGGTACGTTATGATTGTTATGGGGATTGTGCTCTTTTTTGACTGGATGACAAGAATTATTACCATCCTATCAGGAATGTTTGGCGGTTTTACTGGATTTTAATATCTGTGACCGGTAATGTGACAAGTAAAATTGAATGTCGATGTGATTGAAGTTAATGCATGGACTTTGAAAAAACGTATACAGTATGATAAAATTTCTCCGATTCAATTTTTTGAGCTATAATAGGGTAGTAAAAAATTAGCTAAGGAAGAGAGATTCCTATGAACTACGTTCTTATTTCTTCAATCGGTGCCGTTTTTATGGGCTTTTTTGCTTTATTTATTCGAATGAAATCCGCAAAAAAACCTACAAATGCGCTGAAGATTATTATGCCACCACTTTTCATGTCGAGTGGTGCACTAATGTATGTGGTGCCTCAATTTAGATTAACACCAATGGAAATGATAGAGGTTGTAATCGTGGGGATGCTTTTTTCCATCTTGCTAATTAAAACCTCTAAATTTGAGATTCGTGAAAATAATATATATTTGAAGCGATCAAAGGCGTTTATTTTTATTTTAGTCGGTTTGCTAGTGGTTCGACTTGTCCTAAAATCAATCTTAAGTACCAGCATTGATTTTGGACAGCTAAGTGGAATGTTCTTTTTGCTGGCCTATAGTATGATTGTGCCTTGGCGTATCGCAATGTACTTAGACTACAAAAAACTCTTTAATCAGCTTTATGCGGTTAAAAGTTAATACTCTTTTAAAAAAACTGATTCTTTATAGAATTAGTTTTTTTATTTTTATACAAAAAAAACCGTCCACATCTGGACGGTTAGAATAAATGTTCGTAAGGTGCGATGTCAATTTGATTTTCAAACAACTTTTTGCGTAAAAATTTATGGTCTCTTTTTGGTGTTGCTTGAATATAACCACGGATGACAAGTTCCTGGGTAATAGTGAAGGCTTGTTCTTTTAAGGCAAGTTCACCAATTTTCCCAGCAATCTTATGTCTGGCAACATCGCGGAAAAGCTCGGGAACAGGGGTGACTAAATCTTCAAGCAGCGTTTTCTCTTCTTTATTCCACAAGTGACGCGATTCATTCACAAAATGCTCTTCCCAATCCATCACCGATTTTCCGTCCTCTTTGGGCATCTTTTTCAAAAACTTGCGGAACATAAAAAAACCGCCGATGGCCATTGAACCAGCTAATAGAAATATCCAAAATACGATAAACCATACAAACCAACCTTGGAGCATACTATTCACCTACAAAATCTCATTTTTATTTATCTTATTATAGGCTGTTTTTAGGTGATAAAACAAGTATTGAAGAAATATACTGTAAATTTAGGACACGAGTGCTAGAGAGAACTGTGAGTAATCATGGGCAAGTATAGTAAAGGATTAATCTCCAACAAAAAGGAACTATTCCACTAAGAATTCATTATCATCTTCTACTTTATTTTTAGTCGAAATTTCCCGTGAATTGGTTAATTATTGTAGATTACAAGATATTATTATAATTTTTCTATGTACCCAAACTAGTTAAATTCTTTAAATATTGAATATTTTAAACCCCATATTTCTTGTTAAGAGGCGATTATCAGGTGTATGAGCTCATTTTGGTTAATGAATAGGTGGTATTTTTACTCATGCTCGCTAATTGAGTCAAATACACATAAATTCCCTATTATCCCTTGATATCAATTCTTCACATGATACTATAGGGACATTGGAAAAAACAAGAACACAAATACGAACGAATTGGGAGAGATTGCATGCTTGGTCAAAAATCAATTGCCTTTATAGGAGCAGGATCGATGGCGGAAGCAATGATATCAGGTATTGTTACTGCAAAGAACATCGAACAAACTAACATCATTGTAACCAATCGAAGCAAGAATGAACGCTTAACAGAGTTACAAGAAAAATACGGAATCATCGGGGTAAAACGAGAAAACCTAAACTTAGATAATATTGATATAATTGTCCTCGCAATGAAACCAAAAGATGCAGAAACTTCTTTACAATCAATTATTGACAAACTAAAACCAAATCAACTAATTCTCTCAATTTTAGCGGGTGTAACGACCTCATTTATTGAACAGAATCTACCATTAGGCCAACAGGTAATACGGGTTATGCCGAATACTTCCAGTATGATTGGAGAATCTGCTACTGCAATATCCGCTGGAAAACACACCTCAAAACAAAACCTTTCACTCGCGGAAGAATTACTTCAATGTATTGGCGAAGTGTACGTCATACCTGAAGAAAAGATGGATATCTTTACAGGAATTGCTGGTAGTGGGCCAGCATATTTTTATTACTTAATGGAGCACATGGAAAAAGAAGGCCTAAAAGGCGGCTTAAACACACAAATAACTCGGAAAATCATTGCCCAAACAATTGTGGGTGCAGCGAAAATGTTACAAGAACAGGGTGAGCCACCTAAAGTTCTAAGAGAGAAGGTTACATCACCGAACGGAACAACAGCTGCAGGGTTAGCGGCTCTAAAGATGCATGGCGGCGGAAATGCAATTTCAGAAGCAATTAAACAGGCAACCAAACGCTCAAAAGAAATTAGCTTCCAGCTAGAAAAATCATTGATGGACGATTTTAAAACGAAGGTGATTTAATGTCATCAAGTATTATGTAGTGGAGATCCACGTTGATATTAATAGTAGAAACTAGCATCGATTTACCAAAATTTACGAGAAATTATTTTAGTTTTTTTATATAACAAAAATTATTACAGGAGTGATTGGATGATCCCGACCCAAAAGAGTCTTCGGGTAGTTATTAAAATAGGCAGTAGCTCGTTAACAAGCCGCCATGGTGAAATTAGCCGAAGAAAACTTGAAAGACTCGCAAATGAAATTGTTTATCTAAAAGATCTTGGTCATGAGGTGGTACTTGTTTCATCAGGTGCTGTTGCTGCTGGGTATCGAAAACTTGGCTGTCTAGAACGACCAAATACATTACCAGAAAAACAGGCCGCAGCCTCAATTGGGCAAGGATTATTGATGGAATCTTATTCTGAGCTTTTTTTATCACATGGCTATGTTGCCGCCCAAATACTTATTACAAAGAGTGATTTTCTAGATGAAGACCGCTATAAAAATGTTCGAAATACTATAAACGTTTTATTAGAACGAGGCATGATTCCCATCGTCAATGAGAACGATACGGTCATGATTGATCGTTTAAATTTTGGTGACAATGATACACTCTCAGCAAAGGTAGCTGGATTAGTGGATGCCAATCATTTAGTCATTTTATCAGATATAGATGGTTTGTTTAATGAGGATCCAACAGAAAATGCCCACGCGAAGCTACTAGAGTATGTTGCTGAAATTACACCTGAAATTGAAAATGCTGCGGGTGGGTCTGGAAGTTTGATAGGAACAGGCGGAATGAAGTCCAAAATTGAGGCCGTTAAAATAGCCATGGCCTCAGGAATTACCACATTTCTAGGGAATGCCGCTCAAAAAAATGTGGTCATTGATGCCGTTTTGGGAAAAGCTAAAGGTACCTACTTTAAAGGGGAAGCACCATCAATTAATTTAAATCAAAAGAAAAAATGGATTGCCTTTAACTCAGGACCAGAGGGTGAAATCGTTATTGATCAACAAGCAAAGGACAGGATAATCGAGAAACGACAAGGTTTATTACCTTCTGGAATTCAACAGGTGTCAGGTCAGTTTAAAAAAGGGTCTGTAATCAGGGTTAATGATATGAGCGGTAAAGAAATTGGGCTAGGTATTGTTCAGTTCTCATCAATAGAATTAAAGAAACTAATCGAACCACATTCAGAATTAAGGATGGCTTTGACAGCAGTTGTCGACATTGAAAATTTTGTTTGCCATTTAGATGTCCCGTTTCAGTCAGATTCATTTCCTAAACGTAGGATTGAAGTAATTTCAAGTTAAGAAGAATTAACAAGGAGGAATTTGATGACATTAATAAAAGAAAAATTAACGGTTGAAGCACAGGCAATTGAGGCAAAAAAAGCAGGGAAACAGTTAAGTCTTTTATCAACAGAAGATAAAGACAATGCTCTATATGTGTTAGCAGAAACATTGGAACTCAAATTTGAAACAATCCTAAAAGCAAATGAAGTGGATTTACAAGCAGGGCGCGATAAAGGGTTTGATGAAGCATATATGGATCGTTTGGCATTATCGAAAGAACGTATCTTTGATTTCGCTGATGGTCTCCGTCAGGTTGCGCAGCAAGAGGACCCAACTGGGAAGATTCTTTCTAATCGTACATTGGATAATGGATTAAATGTTGTAAAGGTGTCAGTCCCATTAGGTGTAATTGGGATGATATATGAGGCACGTCCAAATGTAACCGCCGATGCCACAGGCCTTGCATTAAAATCAGGAAACGCGATTATCCTTAAAGGGGGATCATCTGCGATTAACTCAAACAAAGCAATCGTTAACGTAATGAAAAGTGCCCTCAGCAAGACAAAAATCCCGATGGAAGCTGTTCAATTTATTGATAGTACTGACCGTGAAGTCTCGCAGCAATTGTTTACGATGAAGGAACATATCGATGTTTTAATTCCTCGTGGTGGAGCATCCCTAATTAATGCAGTTGTTAACAATGCAACGGTGCCGGTGCTAGAAACAGGTGTTGGGAATTGCCATCTTTACATTGATTCAGCAGCAGATACCGAAAAAGCATTATCGATTCTTGTGAATGCCAAAACCGATCGTCCAGCGGTTTGTAATGCCATCGAAACGGTTATCATTCATCAGGAGTGGCTTGCAAAACATAAAGAGGCTCTAATAAACATATTGACAGCAAATTCTATTACCGTTCACGGTGATGAAAGTGCATTAGCTGTGATTCCAAACGCGATACCTGCTAGTGAAGATGACTGGGCAAATGAGTATTTAAGCTTAAATATAGCCATGAAGGTCGTAAATCATGTCGATGAAGCAATTGGTCATATTGAGCAATATGGTACAAAGCACTCAGAAGCGATAATTACTGAAAACCAAGAAACGGCTAATCACTTTATGAAACTGGTCGACGCATCAGCCCTATATCATAATGCTTCAACAAGATTTACGGATGGTGGTGCTTTAGGATTCGGTGCAGAAATTGGAATTTCGACTCAAAAACTTCATGCTCGAGGGCCGATGGGCTTGCCAGCATTAACAACTGTTAAATATATAATGACTGGAAATGGCCAAGTGCGCTAGCCTTAAGCTTTTATATATTAGTGTTTTGCAGGTTAACCATGCTACTAAATAGGTATTGCCTACTTTGCCGATGCACCTCTAAAGAACGCTGAAACAGTATTTATCATGTTTTCACAAGTTTTTTTTAACCAATGGGTAGCTGGATTTTTACTCGCAGCCATTCTCTCAGCAATTATAAGTACTGTTGACTCTCAAATACGCGTATAAATTAAAACATCCCTTTTCAAATGAAGAGGGATGCTTTTTATTGAGAAAACCACAAATTTGAAAATAAAAGTGTGGAAGTTATCGTAATAGTTTGGCGGGACTGTGTGGGAATCGAACCCACCTGCGATGGCACGCACCGCACAAGCAGTTTTGAAGACTGTGGGGGACACCAGTACCCCATTCAACCCCATAATTAACTAAAATGTTGGACATGATTACACAGTCATTTACTGAAGTAAAGTACAAAACGAAATCATTTACTTTTCATTTGTACTCATAATACTATGGAGTATAGTATTAATCAATAGATTTTGGCCTACTTTCACTTTTTTGACAAGTTTTTCGCGTCATTCTAACCTAACTTTTTGTGAGTATTTTAAATTGAATTAAAAAAGAAAACACGGTTGCAACTAACCGTGTTTTTTCATCGTGATATCAATAAATCTTCCCTAAAGGTATTTAGCAATCTTGATGCTTAGTTAGATGTAATGGGGGAGGGATGATCCACCCTTTTTCTTTATTTAGGCGAAGTACTTTTGCACCGAATGCCGCTTTTTGGGTATGGAATTGACCATACATCATGGCTATGTCTTCCCTAATAGACTTACCCATAACTTGACTGCAAGCAACTAATCCAACGGCAACATCAGCAGAGAGTGCTGCTGCGATTGCCGGGTCTGGGATTCTTGCACCTACCGGGATATCCTCTAAGCAAGCATCTGGTGGTTCCGGAGACGCTGGTGGTAACCCTATACCGTTTTCTTTTAGGACTCCTTCAATTTGTTTCTTTTGCTGTTGGCCAATTTCAATTGCTTCCACCAATAACTTTTGTAAATCTTCGTCACCTGCATGATTCACCATCGTTTGATAACCCGCAATCATACTATTTCCGACTAATTGTGAAGCCCATATATCAAAAACTTCACCGTAATGTAAAGGTTCTTCCTTTGGGTTACCACTTAATATTCCCATCGTTACCCTCCTTAAATTATAAGTAATTTTATTCATATAATAGTGCCACCTTTCCTTGAAGCACTCATTTAGTATTTCCATTACCCTCAATAATTATTGCTTATTAATTTTCCTGTATAATGGTAAATGGGTTGAGAGATAGATTGATTCAAATTTATTTTGCTTCGATCTCCTTCTTCCAGACTTTCTTTTGCAAAATAAATGCCACCAGACCTATAATGGCAACAAACAATATACTGACAAAAAAGCCCATGCGAATTGCTTTGTCCATCAACGTGCCGCTTATAGCTGCAAGAATTAAGGCAAGCCCTATAAAAGCTAACAGCTTACCCCATAGTTTAATTTTCAATACTCGAAGAGATGAAATAATAATGAAAGACCAGTTGAACAAAATTAAGATTCCTGCGGCCGTCGTAATATACTCATAAATCTTACCTGGTAACAGCAAAGCGGTGACAATAGATGCTATTAACCCTATAGTTGCAAGTCCTAAAGAAGGAAGTGGCAGTTCTTTCCACTTTTTTAGTTTTTTTGAAAACAAAGCTGGAGCATCACCGGAATTTGCCAGGGTTACAAGAAGGGTTGTTACTCCAAATAATGAAGCTGTCATCGTCGAAAAACCGGCTAAGATTATAGCTGCATTAAATACATGTGGAAAGAAGGCAAAATGATATTTATCAAGTGCGGTTACAAATGGACTTTCCTTTTCAGTAAATGCCCCATGAGCAGCCATATATACCGCTAATCCAAGCGATATCACATAAATCACTACCAGTAAAATCAACATAATGATTCCGGCTTTAGGAGCATCCTCTTTCTTTTTAAGTCTTAAAGACATAAGCCCAATTACTTCTATTCCACCATATGCGTAAAAGGCATAGATAAGAGAAGACCAGAAACCCTTCAAACCTTCTGGGAATAGTTCCTTTGTTGTTTTAGGAATTCCAGCATGGTTAATATCTCCGTGAATCCATCCAAACAGTGCCGCAACAGCAATAATAATAAACATAATAATGGCAGCTGTTTTGATAATTGCCAGTAGATTTTCCACCTTATCAAATCCCTTACTGCCTGTTAATACGACAATAATCGAGAGAATCGCATAACCAGCCGCAAAGATCCACAGCGAAACAGTAGGAAACCAAAATCTTGATAAGATAGAAAG
>JAIMAD010000275.1 GCA_023512145.1 Bacillus sp. (in: firmicutes)
GGGTTTCCCCACTCTTGAACTCGAGATTATTTCTTAGTATTTCCAATAAAACTATACCATAATCATCATTTAGATGCAAATGCAATCGCGGTACACCAAGGTTATTCCTATTTAGAACAACGAAAGCTGGTTTTGCTCCGGAAGGGATTTTAGACAGCCTTGTTTGTCTAAATATTCAAGAATGGTCTTAGATACCTTTCCACGTTGCTGGAGGTCTTCTTTTGATAAAAACTCCCCTTTTTCCCGTGCCTTAACAATGTTAATGGCTACATTTATTCCAAGACCTGGAATCGAATTAAATGGTGGTATCAATGTATTTCCTTCAATGATAAATTCTGATGCAGCTGATTTGTATAAATCGTAGTTTTGGAAAACAAAACCTCTTTCAGTCATTTCTAGAGATAGCTCCAAGACAGTTAATAGGCTTTTCTCTTTATTTGACATATCAAGACCTTTTACACTGATTTCTTCGATTTTTGCTCGAATCGCTTCTGATCCACGCGACATCGCTTCAAGGTCAAAGTCCTCTGCCCGAACCGTAAAATAGGCAGCGTAATAAATAAGTGGCAAATGAACCTTAAAATAGGCAATCCGAACCGCCATTAATACATATGCTGCTGCATGAGCCTTGGGGAACATGTACTTTATCTTTTTGCAAGAATCAATATACCATTCTGGTACAGTGTTTTTCCGCATTTCAGCTTCCATTTCTTCACTTAAGCCTTTACCTTTACGAACTGATTCCATAATTTTAAAAGCAAACGAGGGTTCCAAGCCCTGGTAAATGAGGTAGACCATGATATCGTCTCGACAGCCAATTACTTCGCTTAAGTTACATGTTTGACTATGGATTAATTCTTGAGCATTCCCTATCCATACGTCGGTACCGTGTGATAAGCCTGAAATCTGGACGAGTTCTGAGAATGTCTTTGGTTTTGTATCTTCAAGCATCTGGCGGACAAAACGTGTTCCAAACTCTGGAATACCCAGTGTTCCCGTTTTACACATGATTTGCTGTTCTGTTACACCTAATGATTCTGTGCTACTAAATATTTTTATAACATCAGGATCATCCGTTGGAATAGTTTTTGGATCCATTCCGCTGAGGTCCTGAAGCATCCTAATAACTGTCGGATCGTCGTGTCCAAGGATATCCAACTTTAGGACATTATCATGAATAGAATGAAAATCAAAATGCGTTGTTTTCCATTCAGATGTTTTATCATCCGCTGGGAATTGAATTGGCGAAAAGTCATAAACATCCATGTAATCTGGGATAACAATAATCCCACCTGGATGCTGACCAGTGGTTCTTTTTACACCCGTACAGCCAGAAACAAGCCGATCCACTTCGGCACCACGAATTTGAAGATTATTATCCTGTTGGTAGGCCTTAACGTAACCAAAAGCCGTTTTGTCAGCTACTGTGCCAATCGTACCTGCACGAAATACCTTATCTTCACCAAACAAAACCTTTGTATAGTTATGAGCTTGCGCTTGATACTCACCTGAAAAGTTTAAATCGATATCGGGAACTTTGTCTCCTTTAAAGCCTAGGAACGTTTCGAACGGAATATCATGTCCATCCTTAACGTATTTTTCGCCGCATTGTGGACAGTTTTTATCTGGCAAATCAAAACCGGAGCCAACTGAACCATCATCGAAGAACTCTGAATGTTTACAAGTTGGACAGACATAATGTGGTGGTAATGGATTCACTTCTGTTATCTCTGTCATCGTTGCAACTAAGGATGAACCGACTGATCCCCGTGATCCAACCAGATAACCATCATCTAGGGATTTTTTAACAAGCTTATGAGAAATCAAATAAATGACAGCAAACCCATGACCGATTATACTTTTCAATTCTTTTTCTAGTCGAGCTTCGACAATTTCCGGAAGTGTGTCACCGTAAATTCTTCGTGCCATTGAATAACTCATATCACGCATTTCTTCTTCGGCACCTTCAATTTTCGGTGTATATAAATCGTCCTTAATCGGTTTTATGTCTTCGATCATATCAGCAATTTTATTCGTGTTGGTTACAACAATTTCCATTGCCTTTTCTTTCCCCAAAAACGAAAAGGCATCAAGCATCTCGTTAGTTGTCCTAAAATGAACATCCGGAAGTTCGTGTCGGTTGAGAGGGTTTGCCCCACCCTGCGCACTAATTAAAATTTTGCGGTAGATTTTATCATTTTCATTTAAATAATGAACATTTCCTGTGGCCACGACAGGCAGTGCTAATTTTTCGCCAAGGGTAACGATTTTACTAATAATATCTTCCATAGCTTTTTCATTGCGCACCAATTCCATTTCAATTAACGGAGCATTTACTGCCTTTGGCATTACTTCAATATAATCATAGAATCGCGCCGAAACTTCAACATCTTCAGGGGACTTTTGCATCATCCCTTCAAATACTTCGCCTTTACTGCAACCTGAACCAACCAAAATACCTTCCCTGTATTTTTGGAGGACAGATCGCGGCAATCGAGGGACCCGATAAAAGTATTCAAGGTGGGAAATGGAAACCAGTTTAAATAAGTTCTTTAAGCCAACCTGCGTTTGGGTTAAAAGTGTACAATGATACGGACGTGCCCGTTGATAGGCATTGCCTTTTCCCATGTTATCATTAAATTGGTCATGGTATTCGATTCCTTTTTCGAGGGCATCTTTTAACATTTTCAAAAGTAAATAACAAGTTGCTTCCGCATCAAAAATGGCGCGATGATGCTGGGTTAAGTCAATATCAAACTTCTTTGTTAATGTATTTAAACGATGGTTTTTCATTTCAGGATAGAGGAAACGCCCTAACTCTAGTGTATCAATAACGGGATTTTTTGCCTTTTCTACCCCGATTTTTTTATAACCAACATTGAGGAAGCCCATATCAAAAGATGCATTATGGGCAACCAGAACAGCATCTCCTGCCCATTCCTTAAAATTCCTAAAAACATCTTCTGCTTCTGGTGCATTTTGCACCATATCATCGGTAATTCCTGTTAGGTTTATCGTTGTTGCCGATAACCGGTGATGCGGGTTCGCAAAGGACTCAAAGCGATCAATAATTTCTCCATCATACATCTTTACGGCCGCTAGTTCGATAATCGTATCATATACTGCGGAAAGTCCCGTTGTTTCAAAGTCGAAAACAACAAAGGTATCCTCAGCAAGCATTCGGTGCGATTCATTATAGGCGATAGGGACACCATCATCGACTAAATTTACTTCAACACCAAAGAGTATTTTTATATCATTTTTCTTACCAGCACTATATGCTTCAGGAAATGATTGGGCACCTGCATGATCTGTTATTGCAATAGCTTTATGACCCCATTTTTTCGCTTGGGCAATGAGTGTACTTACTGGTGTCACAGCATCCAATTGGCTCATTGGTGTGTGAAGATGGAGTTCGACACGTTTTTCATCCGCTGATGCTGTATCCTGTCTGCCTGCAGGTTTTATTTCGTTAATATCATTTCCCATCATCACAAGGTCACGTATAAAGGTATCGTTTTGGATGCTTCCTCTTACCCTTACCCACATCCCTTTTTTAACATGCTGGAAAAGAGCTGCATCCTCTTTATCTCTGGAGAACATTTTCACAATAATTGAGCTTGTATAGTCGGTAATTTTAAAGGTAAGTAGCGAACGACCACTTCTTAACTCTCTTATCTCGGCATCAAAAATATAGCCTTGAGCTGCCACTCTTCTTTCTTCATCAACAATATCTATTAGACTGCGAATTTCGTTAGCATCCTTAATGGTTAGACCAATAGTAAGCGGCCCTGATAGCACCCCACCAGCAGAATGGTCTTTGTCAGCATCTTTCTTTTGCATCTCAACCATTGCCAAAAGGGCACGTTCCTGATCTTCCTTTTGTTTAGCAAGTACAAATTTCTCATATTCATCATTTGTTGCTTCGTTATTTAAGGTAGTTTCGATTGACAATGACGGAAAACCAAAGGAACGATAGATATTACCGATCACTGAACTATATTTGTGCTTTAATGCTGAACCTTCTGCTTCATTTCTAACGGTAATTGTCAGTTTGTTCCCACTGACTTCAGGTATTTGTTCATTTAAAAGCTTCAAAAGCGGTGGAGCTATTCAATCAATTTGGGCAATACAATGGCTCCAATAATCTCGATATAAATCGGGGGGGACGGTTTGATTTGACACATGCATATCGTATGAAACTGATGCTATAGTTGAAAATGTTCTTTCTAGTTGAGTCGTAAACCGTAAATATAGATTGTAAGGGAGGATTTTTTCAAATGAAAAGAAAAAATGCCATTTCCTTGCTTTCTTTTCAACCACTAACCTTTCAATTTCCGCATTGTTAAAATGCACCATAACAGCGTCTTCTTTCAATTGCAGCTGCTGGAGCAAGAGATGGAATCGCTCTTTTTTGCCTATGGCATGTTCGCTCATCGTTCTCTCTCCCATCTACTTTAAACTTACTATTTGTTCATCTATATCAAAAAATAATTATATCATAGGACACAAGTCGGCTCGCCTTTATTCGACAGAAAACTTTTTCCTTTTTAGTGATTTTTTTATTTAGAAAAATGTAAGCGCCCGTTAAGAGCTCACGACGGGACTGAAGCGAATCGAGTGAGTACTGGAAACTCGGAGAACGCAAGCGATTCAGGTGTTTCCTTATCGTAGGGAGATGAGCGAAGTACACTTGTATTACGGGCGCGTACGCTGGACAATTCTCAAAGTTTAATCTATTTTCCTTTATACTGAAAAAAAAATGGGGACCGCCATCGCAGGTCCCACTCATGATTTATAATGATTCAATTAATGTAGTGACTTTTTCCAAAAGGTCGGTTTGATGTACTTCAATTACTTCACCTGTTTTGCGAATTTTCACTTCAACAATGCCCTCGGCAGCTTTTTTTCCAACTGTAATACGAATTGGTAGGCCAATTAGGTCCGAATCAGCAAATTTTACGCCTGGTCGTTCCTGTCGATCATCAAACAACACCTCAAAGCGAGCCTTGTGTAGTTCCTGATAAAGTGTTTCTGACATTTCTGCTTGTGTGGCATCTTTCATATTGATAGCAATTAAATGAACTTGATAGGGTGTAAGCTTCACTGGCCAAACCAAACCCTTGTCATCGTTAAACTGTTCTGCGACAGCAGCAACGGTGCGTGAAACGCCAATCCCATAGCAGCCCATTATCATTGGTTGTGATCTCCCGTTATCATCCAAATAAACTGCGTTCATTGCCTCGCTATAACGAGTTCCAAGCTTGAATACGTGACCAACCTCAATTCCTTTAGCAAAAACAATTGTTCCGTCTCCATCTGGGGAAGGGTCGCCTTCTTGGATAAATCGGAGATCCGCAAATTTACTAACCTCAAAATCCCGGACAGGATTCACATTGATGTAATGATGATCTTCCTCGTTTGCACCACAGACACCATTGACAATCACTTCTATCGAGGAATCTGCCACCACCTCTACATTTTTGGTTCCAATTGGTCCAAGTGAACCAACGGTACATGATAAAATTTCATTTGTTTCTTGCAGACTAGCTAACTCCACGACACTAGCCTCGAACAGATTTTTTAATTTAATATCATTCACTTCATGGTCGCCACGAACTAAAACGAGCACAAATTGATCATCTATTTTAAATAAAAGTGATTTGATGCATTTTTCAGCCTTGACATGGAGAAATTCGGAAACTTCAGATATCGTTTTTTGATTCTTCGTTTCGACTTTTTCCAACGCTCTCAGTGATTCATCACTTTTCTGATACTTGAAGCTTACAGGTGCCATTTCAATATTGGCTGCGTAGGTGGAGGAATCAGAATAGGCGATCGTATCTTCCCCCACATCAGATAATACCATAAATTCATGTGTATCTTTTCCACCCATTGCTCCAGAATCAGCAATCACGGCCCGGAAATTTAATCCTATTCGACTAAATATATTTGAATAGGCTTGAAAAAGCTTTTGATAGACATCATCAAGACTTTCGAAACTTGAATGAAAAGAATAGGCATCCTTCATGATAAACTCTCGACCGCGTAATAACCCATACCGTGGTCGCTTTTCATCGCGAAACTTTGTCTGAATTTGATATAAAGTAAGTGGCAGTCGTTTATACGATTTTACTTCATCGCGGACAAGGCTTGTGATAACTTCTTCATGGGTAGCACCAAGAGCAAACTCACGTGAATTTCGATCCTTTAATCTCATTAATTCCGGACCATATGTATACCAACGGCCCGATTCCTGCCATAATTCCGCTTGCTGCATTGCTGGCATCAATAATTCCACTGCACCTGCTTGGTCCATTTCTTCACGGACAATTGCTTCGACTTTTTGAAGAACTCGGTTGCCGAGCGGAAGAAATGTGTAGAT
>JAIMAD010000276.1 GCA_023512145.1 Bacillus sp. (in: firmicutes)
GCCCACCATTCTCCCTCTTTTTCAAACAATCTGACCCGAATATAATCAGACCGTCCTGGTGAGGATGGGATATTTTTTGTGATTCTGGCAAAAATACGCTCCGGTTTCGGCTCGGTTCTTTCGCCCATCAGACGACGCAAAATTCGCTCACCAAAAAGTCGAAAAATAACCATCGCGCTTGCTGGGTGTCCCGGCAGACCAATCGCTGGTTTTCCATTTGCCATTGCTAGAATTGTTGGTTTACCTGGCTTGATTGAGATACCATGGACGAACACTCCGGGCTCCCCTAAGGATTGAATGACATTCGTGGTATAGTCCTTCGCCCCGACAGAGCTACCGCCAGAAAGGATTAAACAATCCACTTGTTCATATAGTTCCTGTGCCCTTTTTCTAAATTCTTCAAAATCATCTTTAACAATTCCACCATATAAACAATCGACATTCCATTCACTGGCTAGACCCGTTATCGTTAAATAGTTAATGTCGCGAATTTGTCCTTCTACCAGTGTTTCGGTTTGATATGGGACAATTTCATCCCCAGATGAAAGATAGCCAATCGTTAGTTTTCGGAAGACCTTGATGTGTGTTATCCCTAATGCAGCCAGTGCCCCTAGTTCCTGCGGACGAAGCTTTGTTCCTTCGCTCAGAAGTATTTCTCCAGCTTTGATATCTTCACCAGCTCGAATGACATTTTCCACTGGCGCTATTTGCTTGTACGTATTAAGAAGGCTGTCTACATCCTCACAATGTTCAATCATGATGACGCTGTCACTGCCCTCCGGAAGCATACCACCCGTTGGCACGTATACAGCCTGGCCTTGGCCAACAACAATAGACGGAACCATACCCATTTCCACTTCCCCTGTGACCGTCAGGAAGCCTGGCATCGATTCAGATGAACCATAGGTATCTTTGGCACGAACAGCATACCCATCCACCGTTGAACGATCAAAACTTGGCACATTTTCCTTTGCCACAATCTGCTCCGCAAGAATATAGTGAAGCGCCTCATCAAGCACCCGCACCTCAGTTTTTTTGATGGATGGTATGTTTTCCTCAATTAAGGAAAATGTTTCTTCCACTGTTTTCACTTTAAAAAATTGCATGGTCAACTATTTCCCCCTAAAAAATCTGCTTCGGCCCGCTTTTTGGCATCTTCATACTCATGTGGGTGATTCATATTAAAAAAGAATCGTTCTAAGTCGTCGCCGCTATATTCCTTGAGGTCAGCTTCGGTTACATATAAAACGTTTAAATGATCTAGCAATCCTCTCATTGCCAGGCGCCCCTCTTCAATATTTTGGGCAACTTGATTGGCTACTTTCTGTTTAATGACAGCAAATAATGGATGCTGACTACCATTGATTACAGGGATTACAGCATCATAATCGCCACACTTGTTGACAAGGGTCATGGCAAGCGGACCTGAGACAAAGGGCATATCACAGGCAACAATAAAATTCAGATCATTTTTGGAAGCCTTTAAGCCGGCATGAACTCCTGCGAGTGGTCCCATTCCCGGATAATGGTCCGAGACCATTTTTAATCCCAAAAATTGAAATGTTTTAGGATCGTTGGTTACTAGGATTATATCATCGAAGAGTCCGTTTAGCGTACCTGTAATTCTCTCGATATTTGTTTTCTCGTTTATTTTTAATAGGGCTTTATTTGTGCCCATCCTGCTAGATTTTCCACCTGATAAAATAATAGCTGTCGCCTTCATGAAAAAAACACCTTCTTAATTGGACTGTTTTTTCTCGCCAACTGCGCTATAGCCATTTTCTTGGGCAACAAAATCCAAATGAATTGAGTTCAAATCTAGGAGGGCAGCTGACGGCTTCTCGATATATTGTCTTGTATCAATTATTTTAGTATATCCATTGCACTTTTCGCAAACATGAATTTGTGAAACCTCATCACCTTCAATAGTTAAAAACTGAGTTGTTTTAGGGTCTTCATTGCCACAATGAGCGCATTCTAAACGTTTTGCCTTCCAGTGTACAAGACAACGCGGGCAATGGATAACTTTTTTTCCATCTGTTTCAAGTGCGGCTAATCTTACTGGTTCACCACAAACAGGGCATCCTGCCCCTGGTAAAGCACCGTCAATTTCAGGCTGGACTTTTTCGGCAGTTAATTGTAAATAAGGGCGAATGACAGTTTCTGCTAGGAATTGCGGAATCCATTCTTCTAGTCCGTTACTTTCCGCAAAACCAACAAAATAAAGGTGGTTGAAGGAAAATGCCTCTTCAATCCAGCGAATCGCAATGTCTTCATCTATCAAAGTGCTGATTGTTGCCAGCTTTTTTTCGAGTTCAGGATTACTTTTTATTAATGTGGCCTTTAATTCCTCAATCCACTGTAAGAATAGTGATATGTCGAAATTAATAGCTGTTAATGCAGCAGCAGGCACTCCCGCTGTCATCGCTGCCTTGTCAAGGTTTGGTCTAATCGTTTCTGGATCAATTTGCTGCTTCCACTGTTCTTGAAGCATTACGATACTCTTTTGCAAATCTTGGTATTCCTTTGAAACAACGGACTTTATCATTGTTGTTGCACCTCTTTCGAAATTGCTAATCATGATTTTACTTTTCATTAAAGGAATGGCTGCCCTTTGACAGACAGCCACTCTTAATTATGAAATTACTTTTTGGTTTTGTCTAGCTCCAAGAGCCTAGCCCCTCGGGTCGCTTCGGTCCATCTAATGAAGTCAAAGAACGACTTCACCAGCAAGACCGCAAGCAGCATGTCGGGGCTGGACAGGCGTTTTAGCTTTTCTTATTTATGCGCCTTTATTTTTGTTGTGTTTTGGATCGTTTAGGTCTGGGAAGTTGCCTTTTTTAACTTCTTCGTCATACCAGTCAGGATAATGTTCTTTCGCCCACCAGGCAGGAACTTCTCCAGTGATAACACCGGTATATCCTGGTCTTGAGTTTTTATGAACAACACTTAGATAAATGTGTCCAACAATAACCGCAATCGCTAATCCGAAACCAACATTATGGAAGAAGTAACCCCATTGTACCATAAATCTTGGAAAAAATTGTGGAAACCACATTGGGATTCCTGAAGCAAAAATTATTAAAGCTGTGACAATCTGGATGAACGAGTTGATTTTTTCACCAGCGTTAAAAAATGATTGTCTTACATGCTTAAATTTCATGCCGAACAATTCTTTAACAAATTCTGTGAAGAATTCAAGATCACGCTTTTTCCAGGTAACTAGTTCTTTCAGCCATACCTTAAAGCCTTTAAGGTCAAAGATGATCCAAATAAACGTTGGTGTCACAAATACAACTGCAAAGATGCGGTGAATCAGACGAGCGCCCTCTGGACCGCCAAGAACTGGATACAACCAGTCAAAGAACTCGGTGTACATTGGTAAGGCAGAAATATACAAGGCGAAGAAAGCAATAGCGTTTATAGCATGTGCCCAAACAAATGCCTTAGAAAAACGTCTAACCTTCACCGTGGGTTTTGGTTGATTACTCATGGCTGCCACCTCCATCTTCGTCTTGATCATTGTTTTTGCTGCTGATGATCTTGTTCGTGATAAATGCTCCGACAACAGCCATGGTTGTTGCACCAATCATCATTTTCCCAATTGGTTGTGCGTAGTCCTTCCAAAGAACTGCAGATGTTGGAACTTTAGGGTTTTCAGGTAAACCATAAACAGATGGTTTTTCTGCTAGTACATAAATAGCATGTGTTCCGCCCACACCTTCTGGGTTGTAAATATTTGCATTCGGGAAACGCCCTTTAATTTCACTCAAGCGTTTCTCTGCTTTTTGAATCATTTCTTCCTTATTACCAAAGACTAATGCATCTGTATGGCAAGAAGTTACGCACGCTGGCTGTAAGCCTTCGTCAAGTCGGTCTGTACACATTGTACATTTTTTAGATTTTTTGTATTTGTCACCGTTTTTATCCACATATTCTTTTAAGGAAATGACTTCAAACGGGCAGTTCTCCACGCAATAACCACAGCCTACGCACATGTCTTCATCAATAACAACGGTACCGTATTTTGTATAGCTTATTGCTTTCTCAGGACAAACCTTTTCACAGGCTGCATCTGTACAATGGAAGCAAGAAGAATGACGGAAAAGGTATTCTAAATCACCTTTGCCATTTTCGTGCTCAATATACTGCATAACATTCCAAGTATCAGCCGTTGTTTTAGCATGTGATTGGACACTACCCTGGAACTCAGTTTTTTCTGCAGGAAGATCATTCCAGTTTTTACAAGCCACCATACAAGCACGGCAACCGTCACACTTGGTCACATCAACATATTTTACATATTCTTTCGACATTAGTCAGCCCTCCTTACTTCACAAAGGAATGCCTTGTACTCAGGAATCATTGTATTGGCATCCCCAATGTGTGGAGTTAGGTGATTAGCTGTGTCTCCTGTGGCAAATCCTTTAAAGCCAAAGTGCCATGGCATCCCAATTTGATGCACTTTTTTACCGCTAATAGTATAAGGTTTAAAGCGTTTTGTCACCATCGCATAGGCTTTGATTTCTCCACGAGCTGAGCTAATTATGACTTTATCCTTATTCTTGATGTCTTTTTCTTTTGCTAGTTCTTCACTCATTTCAATAAACATATGACCAGCAAGCTCTGACAACCATTCTTGGTTCCTTGTCATTGTACCTGATTGCCAGTGTTCACTGACACGGTACGTTGTTGCGACAATTGGAAAGTCTGCCTTGAATCCTCTTTTATTGAAGTCACCTTCAATGACTGCAACAACCGGGTTCATTTCTTGGCTTGAGAATGTATTCTTAACAGGGCTTTCAAATGGCTCATAATGTTCTGGGAACGGTCCATCATTCAATGAAGGAGCATATAGTAAGCCTACACCATCTTTATTCATGATAAATGGACTTGCTCCACCTGGGTCTGTAGGAGCTTTGGTAGGTAAAAAGTCTGGTATGTCATTGCCAATCCATTTCTTCTGCGTTGCATCCCACCAGATAACTGCCTTTTCCTTGCTCCATGGCTGGCCGTTTACATCTGCCGAGGCACGGTTGTAAACAATCCGACGGTTGGCTGGCCATGCAAATGACCAGTTAAGGAAGTTTCCACCACCTGTATCTTTATTGTCGCGGTTTTTCGATCTGTTTTTTCCTTCTTCAGGATAGAAGCCGGAATAAATCCAGTTACCACTACAAGTCGAACCGTCATCCATAAGGGCACCAAAACCAGCAACCTGCTTGCCAGTATTAACGTCATAACCGTTGATTTCCTTACTAACAAGGTCAATGTCCGGATGATGTCCTTCGCCATAATTCCAATAAAGAGAATTGATTTGCTTCGCAGCAGGCGAACTTTCATTTTTATAAAGGCCTTTGATCGTTGTTGTGAGCATATGAATGATTTCTAGGTCTGCTTTTGCTTCGCCTCTAGAGTCAATTGCCTTCCAACGGTACTGCATCCAGCGTCCACTGTTGGATACAGTTCCTTCTTTTTCATATGAAGATGATGCCGGAAGTAGGAATACTTCTGTATTAATTTCAGCTGGCTTACTGCCTGCTGCTTTCTGCCAGAACGAAGATGTTTCTGTTTCCCAAAGATCAATCGCTACCAACCATTTTAGGTTAGCAAGTGCTTCTTTTTCTTTCCCAGCATTCGGTCCACCGACGATAGGGTTAGTTCCAAACAAGAAAGCTCCTTCAATTTCACCCTTGTACATAGCATTAAATAGGTTGATATGTGAGTAATTCTTATTTCCTTTTGGTAATAATTGATAACCAAATTCGTTAGCTTTTGTTGCATTTGGTCCATACCAAGCTTTTAAAAGGCTGGCAACAAATTTTGGCTTGTTGCTTTGATAGCCCGTTTTCGGTGTTTCTTTTAAGTTATATGCTGCAAGTGTTGCATGCTCTGGAATCGCTTTTGGTGCTGTTAGATAGCCTGGGATTGTATCATACAATAATGCGAAATCTGTTGACCCTTGAACATTGGACTCACCACGTAATGCATTAATTCCCCCACCTGGAAGACCAATATTACCAAGAAGCAATTGAATGATAGCGAAAGCTCTAACGTTTTGAGTTCCAACTGTATGTTGAGTTGTTCCCATCGCATACAAAATTGTACCGGATTTACCAACCTTGCTTGTAGCACAGAACGTTTCACATACCTTTAAGTAGTCTTCTTTTGATGTTCCTGTTACAGCGATTACACTGTTAACATCATAACGAGAATAATGTTTTTTCATTAATTGGAATACGCATCTCGGATTTTCTAATGTATCATCCTTGACTGGTGTTCCATCTTCATTCGTTTCCCATGCCCATTGTGTTTTATCATAAACACGTTTTTCTTCGTCATATCCTGAAA
>JAIMAD010000277.1 GCA_023512145.1 Bacillus sp. (in: firmicutes)
CCTCATTATTTTAACCTTTGCCAGGTGTATTTAGGTATAAAGTCTCTTCCCATTTTTACCCGGAATCTCAGGTTTCATGTATCGTTTTATACTTCTGAAAAGAAGAAAAGCCAGTGTACACGCCACTGGCTTACTGACTTTCTTCTTATTAAACTATTCGTTATCTTTAATAATTTTATTTACTTTGCAACTGGTACAACGGCACCTTTGTATTTTTCAAGAATGAAGTCTTGAATTTCTTTTGATTGAAGTACTTCTACAAGTGTTTTGATTTCTTTTTTGTTTTTGTCCTCTGAACGAACGACCACAAGGTTATCCGGAACGACGTCATCGCCTTCAAATGCAATTCCATACTTACCGATGTCGATTCCGCCTTCTAATGCATAGTTCGTATTAATGACGACCGCATCACCTTCACCGCTTTCGAAAGATGAAGCTAATAATTTTGCTTCAATTAAAGTTGAGAAATCAAGGTTCTTTGGATTTTCAACAATATCCTCGACTCTTGCACTCGCGCCAACGCCTTCTTTAAGCTTAATTAAACCTTCCTTTTCAAAAATCGGTAAAATACGTCCATGGTCACTTAGTGAATCACTCATAATAATTTTTGCACCTTTTGGAAGATCTTTTAAGCTTTTGTATTTTTTAGAATAAATTCCGATTGGTTCTTTATGAACTCCACCAACACTTACAAAATCAAAATCCTTATTTTCTTCCATTTGTAGTTCTAAATACCCTGGTGTTTGAAAATAGTTTGCATCGAGTTCTTTATCCCTTAACGTTACGTTTGGAAGGATATAATCTTGAAAAACTTGTACTTCTAGGTCAATGCCTTTTTTCTTCAACAAAGGTTTTGCCGCTTCTAGGACTTCTGCATGCGGTACAGCTGTTGCACCAACGACTAATTTCTTGTTATCATCTTTTCCTTCTGTTTCGTTCTTAGTACCAGCACACGCTGATAAGACCAATACAACTAACGCAATCGCAATGAAACCAAATACTTTTTTCATGTTCTAATTCCTCCTGTTATCGTTTATCTGTTTTTTTTGTAAAATAATCTCCAATAAATTGGATGATAAAAACTAAAATTAATATCGCAATCGTTGCAACTAACGTGACCACCGGTCGATTGCGCTGAAAACCTTCAAGGTAGGCAAAATGTCCAAGTCCACCGGCTCCAATGACCCCGGCCATCGCTGTAAAGCCGACTAGCGAAATTGCTGATACTGTAATCCCTGAAATTAATGCAGGCATTGATTCCGGTATTAATACTTTGAAAATAATATGACCATGTGTTGCTCCCATCGATTGTGATGCCTCAATAACACCTTTATCGATTTCCCTAAGGGCAATTTCTACCATTCGAGCATAAAAAGGGGCCGTTCCAATAATTAGGGCTGGCAGCGCAGCATTTGCTCCGAGCATGGTCCCAATCAATAATTTAGTAAAAGGAATTAATAAGACAATTAAGATAATAAAGGGGATCGATCTGAAAATATTAACAAAGCCAGCGATAACGACATGAACAGTCCGATTCGCCCAGATATTCCCTTTATCTGTTAAAAACAATAGCAGACCCAGGAATAATCCTAAAATAAATGTGGCAAACACGGAAATGGATGTCATATAAATGGTTTCTTTGGTTGCTTCTAATAATTGCTCCCACTTTACCGTTTCTATAAAGTTAGCCATTACTGATCACCTCCACGCCGACTTGCTGTGAGTGAATATAATCAATGGCTTTTTGTATTTCACTTGCTTGCCCATCCAAATGGATAAATAATGTTCCATATGATCCGGTGTGCGTGTGTGAAATTTTCCCTTGAAGAATATTTACGACAATATCAAAACCGCGGATGACGTTTGTGATTAATGGGTGTTCTGTAGCTTCCCCGACGAACGAAAGCTGAACCACTTTTCCATACGGATAAAGTTCGAGTAAATGTTCGATTGTTTCTTTCGTTTCTTCCGGCTCCGTTACCTGTTGGACAAACCGTTTTGTAATCGGCTGCTGTGGATTTTTAAACACATCAAGCACCGAACCAAGCTCAACCACTCTGCCGCTTTCCATCACCGCAACCCGGTGACAAATTTTTCGAATCACATGCATTTCATGGGTAATCAACACAATCGTTAACCCGAGCCGTTTATTAATATCGACTAACAAATCTAAAATAGAATCTGTTGTTTGCGGATCAAGGGCAGAAGTTGCTTCATCACAAAGCAGCACTTTTGGATTGTTAGCGAGTGCCCTGGCAATCCCTACCCGTTGCTTTTGTCCGCCACTTAGCTGCGCAGGATAGGTTTTCTCCTTTCCCTCAAGACCAACTAGCTTAATTAGTTCGTTGACTCGTTTTGTTCTGTCTGAACTCTTTACACCAGCGATTTCTAGTGGGAAGGCAATATTCTCACTTACTGTCCTAGACCAAAGCAGATTAAAGTGTTGGAAAATCATGCTTGTTTCTTGACGTGCCCTGCGGAGTTCACTGCCTTTAATCTTCGAAATAACGCGTCCTGCTACAGTAACAGTCCCGTTGGTAGGCAGTTCAAGTCCATTTAACATGCGGATTAAAGTACTTTTACCAGCACCACTGTATCCAATCACTCCGAAAATTTCCCCTTCTCTTATCTCCAGGTTAACATCATCTACTGCTTTTAGAGGTCCCTGTTTGGATATGAAAATCTTCTCGGCCTTTTTTATCGATATCATCCAATCACCTGCTTCTTATCCTATTTACCTAAACTGTTGCTTGAATATAGATTCTGTCTCAATTCATGCTATGATTCCTTTTAAAAAGACAAAAAGCCTTTCCGCATAGGCAGAAAGGCATCGTAAAAATAATCCTTTCTCCCATCTCCCAAAGCAATCGCTTTGCGTGAATTGGCACCATTTCAATATACAAACTACTATTGACGGTTGCCGGGTTTCATCGGGCACATCCCTCCACCACTCTTGATAAGAGTTAACAGTATTCTATTTTCAATTAACACATTAATTCAGTTAAGTAATTGTTTTATTACAATAATTATCCTAACACGGGTAAAAAGCATTGTCAACGGAAATTTCTTCATTTTCGGAATAGTGAAATTAGCTAATTTTAAGCGTTTGCTGTTAATGAAGTAATTCCGGTTGCTATCTCAATGGCTGATTCGAGATCTTCGATTAAATCCTCCACATTCTCAATTCCAATTGACAGGCGAATTAGATCTTCAGACACGCCTGCTGCTTTTAGTCCTTCAGCATCTAATTGTTGGTGGGTGGTGCTTGCCGGATGAATAATTAAACTCTTCGCATCGCCAACATTTGCGACATGTGCCCACAGGTTAAGCGAATCAATTACTTTTGCACCTGCTTCTTTTCCACCTTTAATCCCAAACACAACCATCGAACCTGCACCTTTTGGTAAATATTTTTGCGCTAACTCATAATCAGGATGCGCTGGGTGCCCAGGGTATGATACCCATTCTGCCGCAGGATGACCTAATAAATAATCGACAATGACCTTTGTATTGGCCACATGTTCCTTCATGCGCACATGAAGTGTTTCAAGTCCAAGGATGAATTGGAAGGAATTTTGTGGACTTAATGCAGGACCTAAGTCGCGTAACAATTGCACACGTGCTTTGATAATATAGGCGACTGGACCTAGAGCCTGGGCATAAACAAGGTCATGGTAACTAGCATCTGGTGTGGTAAAGCCAGGGAATTTCGGTGAATTCCAGTCGAACTTTCCACCATCAATAATCACGCCACCTGTCGAAGTTCCATTCCCTAAAAGCCATTTGGTGGCGGAATGAATCACGATATCAGCGCCAAATTCAATGGGATGGCATAGATATGGAGTGGCAAATGTATTATCAATAAGTAACGGAATACCTGCTTCATGAGCAATATTAGCAACTTTTTCGATATCAAGTACACGTAAGCTTGGATTACCAATCGTTTCTGCAAAAATAGCCTTTGTTTTTTCGGTAATAACAGCCCGGAAGTTTTCCGGATCTTCAGGGTCAACAAACGTCACTTTAATCCCGTATTTAGGTAGTGTCACCGCAAATAAATTATACGTTCCACCATATAGGTTTGATGCGGAAACAATTTCATCGCCTGCTTCAGCAATATTTAAGATTGCAAGTGTAATTGCCGCCATCCCACTTGCAACCGCAAGGGCACCAACTCCACCTTCCAATAAGGCCATTCTATCCTCAAAGACAGTTGTTGTTGGATTGTGAATACGAGTGTATATGTACCCTGGTTCCTTTAGCGCAAACAGGTTTGCCGCATGTTCAGTATTTTTAAATTGATAAGCATTGTTTTGATAAATCGGGACAGCCCGTGCACCTGTCACCGGATCAGGCGACAAACCACCATGAACACTCAATGTTTCAAACCGATACTTCTTTGGATTTTCCCCCACTATACCATTCTCCTCCTTTTACCAATAAAATAAAGTAAGTCCCCACTTCAATAAGAAGATGGGGACTCCACTCTCCTCATCTACCAGAGCGCAAGGGCTCTGCTGAAATTAGCACCGTGTTTTTAAACCGGTTGCCGGGCTTCAACGGGTCAGTCCCTCCGCCACTCTAGATAAGTTAACTTTATTAAATTGATTTATTAATTGAATATTTTAAAAATTATATTACATTAGATTTTAATTTTAGTCAAACCATTTGTTTAGTTAATTTTTGCGTGCTGGCGTTCCTGAGAATTTGTTAAATAAAAAATAGATTCCAGCAATAGAGTAGTCCGAAACGACGCGGAAACCTTGAGTAACCCCTTACTTGTAAGAAATCTGAGCGTTCCCTTCCCCTCAAGCAGCTGTTTTAGCGCTTTTATGTTTCCACTTATCACGATATGCTCTTGCTGGTTCGCTAACTCTGGTAAGATAAAAATTTCTCTGTTTTTTATTGCTAATAGGGTAGTTTCTTGCTTCGTTTGGAGTGCCACTTGCAAATTGGCATTGTGAATTAAGGGAAGGAGGTGCTCCTGTTCTTTGAGTGTTGCAAGAAAAGTTTGTACGGCTTCGATCATTTCCACCACTCCAATCTAAGCTTATATACCTACTATACGGCAGCGAGAGGTGGAATTCCTTCAAAATTGGTCGACAATTATCTGCAGTTTTCAGGCGGGTTATGACGAGGGTTTGTGAAATATGTCGGATTTCTGAGCTTTATGAAATTTTAGTAAAAATGTTAACAAAATATTCATGTACTTATTTCAACCACGGATGGATTTTATTATAAAATTAATGTGAGTTTTACTATTAATACTAAAGGAAGTGGGCTATGCCTTTCAAATCTCGTTTTGAGCCAGATGAATTAAAGATTCTGAGAGTTTTAAACACACTAATGGATTTTACCGCAAAAGAAAAGCAGTATTATTTAAACCTTGAGAAAGACTTTGAAGGAGAAGTGATGTTTGACTTATTAACCGAGGAACTTCAAAGTGATTGTTTTATTATCAATGATTTATTGCTTGAGTTTAATAACACGATATTCCAAATTGACACTTTAATAATTTTTCAAGAAGCGCTTTCCCTTTTCGAAGTAAAAAATTATGAAGGTGATTTTTATTACCAATCTGAAAGATTCTACACAAAATCAGGAACCGAAATTAAGAATCCATTGCTTCAGTTAGAACGATCTGAATCATTACTCCGTCAGTTACTGCAAAAACTCGGATTAAATTTACCTATTGTGGCAAATGTGGTCTTTATCAACCCCGAGTTCACCTTATATCAAGCACCCCTAAACGAACCTATTATTTTTCCAAATCAGCTAAATCACTTTATGAAAAAATTAGATAAGAACCCATCAAAACTAAATGAACGCCATAGGAGACTAGCAGACAAATTGGTTTCTTTGCATTTGCCTGAATCCCCTTATACCCGGTTACCTCCATATCATTATGATCGGCTGAAAAAGAGTATGATTTGTGGAGAGTGCCACTCATTTTCGATATCTATTGGAGAGAGGAAAATAGTTTGTAATGAATGTGGTTGCGAAGAGGGAGTAGAATCCGCTGTTATGCGGAGCGTGGAGGAATTAAAGCTGCTTTTTCCTGATAAAAGGATTACCACTAATGTTGTTTATGAGTGGTGTCGGGTGGTTGAGTCGAAGAAGACAATTAGAAGGATTTTAAAACAAAACTATATTGCTATTGGAAAGAGAGAGTATAGTTTTAGTAAATAAAATATAGTTTCCTATATGAATCTGATTTTTAGTGTCGGAAACCATTTCTCAGTGCCCGTTCGTGACCTTTTTCCTAGCCCACGGGCACTGTGAACTCCTATCAGTGCCCGTCCGCGGCTCTTTTCCTCGCCCATGGGCACTGTCAACTCCTCTCA
>JAIMAD010000278.1 GCA_023512145.1 Bacillus sp. (in: firmicutes)
GCACCAAGCACTGCCTGGGCAGCAAGCCGATAGGCTTTGTCTCGTGGGATTCCCTGTCGTACCCCACCATCAGACATTGCTTCGATTAACATATATACATAGGCTGGGGAAGAACCACTTATAGATGGAACTGCATCCATCAATTTTTCTTCAAGATGTTCCGTTCTACCAAAACACTGGAACAAATCATCCACCATAATGACCTCGTCTTTGCTGAGATAATCATTTGCACAAATGGCACTCATTCCTTCTCCTACTAACGAAGGTGTATTTGGCATCGTTCGAACTACTTTTACTTGCGAGCCAAATGCACGCTCAATATCCAATAAGGTAATTCCAGCAGCAATCGTTACTATGATTGTATCTTGGTTAATTTCATTTTTTATTTCCTCAATTACTGACAAATGAAGGTTGGGCTTCACTGCAAGAATTAGAATATCAGCAAACTTCGCGACTTCATTGTTATACAATGTGGTGAAAATTCCATATCTCTGCTCAATTTTTTCTATCGTCTTTACTGTTGCAGCACTTACCATCATATTTTCTTGAGAAAGTATCTTTGCTTTTATAATCCCTTCCATCATCGCTTGAGCCATTTTCCCTGCTCCAATAAAACCAATCTTTTTTTTCATCTCATACAGCACCTTATCATCTACTTGTACATTTTATTTTCCAAAATAATTACATTTTCTGCGTAGGTGGTTCTCCCTACTTCCTTAGTGTTTTCAACTAAGCGATAAATATTATCACAGCATTGTTTGGCACCAATAATTAAGAGCGGGAGCCCAATCGAGTCAATTTTTAATCCTCTTGAGAGAAATCCCCCAATCGACATAGCCAGTGGAACTGTTGGTGATGTATTAGAGAAAACTATTTTTTCATCAAAATGAAATTTCTCCTGCAGTAATAAACTTAAGTCTTTTAGAGCTGGAACTACATATTTGTTCCTTTTTCGACCAACAGTATAAACTGAGTTTCCATCCTGATCAACCCCATGAGGAATAAGTTTTCCGAAATCCTCTTTTGTTAATTTATTGAAAAATTCCACATTTAAGATTTCATCTTTCGTCAGTTTTCGCTCCGATTGGGGTAGTTGCTTTAAATGATATGCCGCTGCCAAAGAAGTTGTATGTGTTCCACCATAATCATTGTAGATATAAATCATGGTATCATCCTTTTTTTCATTTATCTATTATTATGGTTCTTTAGTTTCTAGTTAATTCGGACATATTGTATAACTCATGGATTCTAGCAAAAAAAAGAAGCATTCGCACTGCGAATAACTTCTCGTTATTTTTACTCATTATCCTTTATTATAAAAATATTCACAAACCCGTAAAACTTAATTCTGAATTACTTTTGTAATCCACTCAAGGAGAACGCCGCCAAAGTACACACCAAAAACACCAACCACTGCCGAAAACACTGGGGGAGCAGGTAATGGAAGTTTTAAAAATTTAAACAGCATTCCAACAACAATTCCTGCTATTAATGCTAATGTTACTTCTTTCATTTAGGAACCTCACCTTTTTATATTAATAGTTGGAAAAAGACAGCTCGCCTTTACTAATTGAAACACCACAGCTTGCTCCAATACGAGTAGCCCCAGCCTCTACCATTGCGAGTGCATCTTCACGGCTACGGACACCTCCAGAGGCTTTCACACCTAACTCAGGACCAACGGTTTGACGCATTAAGCGAATATCAGCCACTGTTGCTCCTCCGTTAGAAAAGCCTGTAGACGTCTTCACAAAATCCGCTCCAGCCAGGATAGACAGCTCACATGCTCTTACCTTTTCTTCATTCGTTAGCAGACATGTTTCAATAATAACCTTTGTTAAGGCTTTCCCTTGTGCTGCCTCAACTACGGCACGGATATCAGCTTCGACCAAATCATACTGCATATCTTTAAGTGCAGCAATATTGATAACCATATCTATTTCATTTGCACCATTTTCAATTGCATTTTTCGTTTCAAATGCTTTTGTTTCTGCTGTCGTTGCTCCTAGCGGAAAACCAATTACCGTACAAACCTTAACCTCTTTTGTATCAGCCAGCATTTCTGCTGCTATTTTTACCCAAGTAGGATTTACGCATACTGATGCAAAAGAATATTCTTTTGCTTCTTCTACTAATTTTATAATTTCTGCCTTTGATGCATCCGCTTTTAATAATGTATGATCAATCATTCTGGCAATATTTTGAGTCATAATTAATCGTCCTCCTAGTTTGTAATAAGATTTATATATATCAGTCATAGTCAATTATCATAAAGTAACTATAACAGAGTTTATGCACATTTGTAAACATATAAATGAACAAATGTAAAAGAAATAATTACTAAACAAGAAAAACAACATGGATTTCTGTTTTTAAAGATAACATCAGCATATATAATTCATTTTAAGAATAGTCAAGTAAAGGCGACCCTCGGCTATCGGTCACAATTTATTGTTTATCATGCAAGAATTGTACGGTAAACTGATCCTTCACAAGCACAATGACCAACAAGAATGGCATACTCCTTTTTCGTTAGTTCATTTAGACTTGCCCCGAGAGTTCTTTTATTCAAACGCGCGTTACATATCTCCCCATCTTCATCAAAAAACGGGAGCAAATATCACCGACTACTTTCCCATAAAGAGATTCCAAGTCTCGCAATCCAATAACTTGGAGATTACATTTTGGTTATTACCCAATAAATAATCTAACTTAGCATATCCATAGTCAAAGTAATTTACCCAACTTTCAGATATTGATAAAAAATATACTAGTTTAAAAAAATCAACATTTGCAAATAATCACTTGAACATATTTTCAGTATTTTCATTTCATGAAATAATTTGAATTCAAGGTGGATTTTGATAATAACTAATAGGGAATATTAATTACAATGCCAGGAATCATTCCAACTTATAATTACCTTAGAATTAGTCACTAAATAGTCATCTGTAAACATTTATTTCTTCTGTATACTATAATTAAGAAATAGGAAATAGTTTCCTGTGAATATAAGGAGCTGGTATCATGCAGAAATTAGCAGGGTTCATTTACCGTAGGCGGAAATGGGTGTTGATATTTTGGACTTTGATTATAGTACTATTAGGATTCTTTGCATTAAAATTACCTTCAGTTTTAAGTGGAAATGGCTTTGAATATAAAGGTGAATACAATGAAACAAGAAAACTCCTGGAGAGTGAATTCGGACAGTCAAAATCATCCATTATCCTCGTCTTCGAAAAAGACAAACCAGTAAAGAGCGATGATTTTAAAGTTTTTATTGAAAATACATTTAAAAATGTAAAAAACTTTGACGGAGCAGAGCAGATTATCACTCCTTTCGATCGAGATGGAATGGTAAAAGATAATTATGCCTATGGACTTCTTACTTTCAACAAAAAAGCGGAAAGCCTTGGAACAGAAATTGGCCAATTACAAGAAATCCTCAAAAATGAAAAGGGCTTAAAAGTATCAATGACCGGTGAACCGCTAATTGTCCAAGACCTTAACACTGCAAGCCAAGAAGATTTAGCAAAAGCAGAAATGATTGGACTGCCAATTGCCCTACTTGTCCTCATTCTTGCATTTGGAGGTCTTGTCGCAGCATCAATCCCGATCATCATTGGTGTAGTTTCGATCTTAACAACAATGGGAACAGTTTACTTCTTTAGTTATGGCACTGATTTAACAATCTTTATCTTGAACATTATTCCAATGATTGGGCTGGCCTTAAGTATTGATTTTGCCTTGTTATTTATTAATCGTTATAAAGAAGAGGTACAAACCAAATCCATTGAAGAAGCCATTAAAATAACGGTAGCAACCGCTGGTCGGTCAATTATCTTTTCCGGACTTTGTGTATTTATTGGCTTATCTGCCCTGTGGTTTATCAAAATTGACATTTTCCAAAATGTTGCGCTTGGCGGCATGACCGTTGTGTTTATTTCAGCGATATGCGCGTTAACCTTTCTGCCTGCCTTGCTAGCTGTACTAGGAACTAACATAAACAAATTTAGAATCCTACCAATAACAGACAAGCCAACAAGCATATGGCACACGTTTGCTAAATTAGTAATGAAGCGCCCTGTTCTCATGGCTGTAGCCGCACTTGCTATTTTGTTAATCGGACTGGTGCCCGTAAAACAAATGGTCTTGGCAATACCTGGCACAGATTCCTTACCCGCTAAATACCCATCTCGGGTTGCCTTGGAAACTTTTCAAAATCAGTTCATTGCTAAAGAGGTCCGAGATGAGAAAAAAGTAATTATTGTTCTTGAAACGAAAGAAACTGTTCTCGAGAAAAACAACCTTGAAAAAGTTAGTAAGGTAATAAATAAACTCGAGAAAGATCAGCTTGTAAATACAGTTAACTCTCCCTTTTCAGTTACTGGATTAAAGGATAGTACTACACTATCTCAATTACTCACACAAGGGGACCAAGCAATGGTTGCTCCTATTATCGACTATTTTGTAAGAGATGATAAACTGCTTTTAGAAGTATACTTAAATACAGGGGAACATTCTGCAAAAGCAAGACAGTGGGTTAGTGACTGGGCCAATAAAGACCTTGGAATGAAGGCTTCTTTTGGCGGTCCAATTAAATTTGAACAAGAAATCTTTGCTGAAATTTATACTAAGGCTCCATATGGGTTGCTATTAATTATCATTTCAACCTTTGTGATTCTCATGGCAGCTTTTCGCTCAATCCTGATTCCAGTCAAAGCTATTTTAATGAATATATTAAGCCTTAGTTGTACGTTTGGAATCGTTGTCTGGATTTTCCAACAAGGCCATTTCGGAATAACACCTACTCAGATAGCTTTAATTTTACCTGTGTTTGTTTTCACGCTTGTTTTTGGACTCTCTATGGATTATGAAGTCTTTCTGATATCAAGGATTCAGGAGTTCTACTTAGAAACAGGTGATAATAATCTGGCCACCATATCCGGATTAATCCATACGAGTAAAATTATTACCTCTGCTGCAGCTATTATGATAGTCGTTACAGGTGCATTTGCCTTTACTGGAGTGATGCCTGTTAAGCAATTGGGAGTGGGAATTGCGATTGCTATTTTTATTGATGCTACGATTGTAAGAATGGTCTTGGTTCCCTCCTTGATGAAGCTGTTAGGTGATTGGAACTGGTGGTTTTTTGGAATCAAAAGTAAAAAGAGCCTTAAGCAAAGCAAAAAACCAGCCTAGGCTGGTTTTTTACTTTGCTATTTCAAAGGTTAAATGTTTTTTGCATATTGATCACTTGGAATTTTACTTAAGACTACATACAAGCTTATCGGTTCGCTGCCACTATTTTTAAAAGCCATTTCCTCTAGCTCACTAACGTGAATGAGATCTGACTCAGTTACTTCTGTTTCCGTACCATCAATAATAATCGTACCACTACCTGTTAATACATAAAGATAAACCTCGGTTCCAGGGTGCTTATGTGTTGGTAGCTGTTGACCAGTTAAGAAATTTAAGACGAACGCTGTCGTTTCTCCTTTTTTGAAAATGACCCTTTTTGTGAAGCGCTCATCACTATACTCCATAAATGCTTTTACAGAATTCTTATCCATTAATTAATTCCTCCTTTTTCATCTTTATACTACTATCTTAATTGAAAATGATTTTCAATTAAGTGAAACTAATCACTTTCTCTAGTATGTCACAAATTTCACACATATTATATATCAAGAAAAAAGCCAGCCGATGATAGAGCTGACTTTTTTTCTTTAGGTTATGGCCACTCCTAAAAGCGAAGCACCCTTTGTCAATGCCTGCTTATTCACTTCAATTAAATGGTGCTTATCCTTTGAAAAAACTTTCTTTAATGACTCTATAACTGAATCAGTTGAAACTATCTTGGTGTGTTCTAAAAAAGCCCCCAATAAAATCATATTAGCAACACGGGAATTTCCAAGGTCATTCGCGATATCGCTTGCACTTATTTCGATAATCTTTATATCTTTGCGTTCAGAAGTTTTGGTAACTAATGTGGTGTTGACAATTAAAAGACCGCCCGGACGGACACGCGGCTCAAACTTATCAAATGATGGGTTATTTAGGACGATTGCTGTTGATGGCCATGTGACAAGCGGTGAACCTACTGCTTCGTTACTTACCACAACCGCACAATTCGCTGTACCTCCCCGTTGTTCAGGACCATAGGAAGGCAGCCATGTGACTCCCTTTCCATCAAGCATACCCGCATAGGCAATAAGCTGACCCAAAGACATAACACCCTGGCCGCCAAAACCTGCAATGATAATCTCTTCTGGCATGGGTTATTTTCCTCCCTCATTGTTTTTATAAACACCAAGTGGATAAACGGGAACCATACTATCC
>JAIMAD010000279.1 GCA_023512145.1 Bacillus sp. (in: firmicutes)
GTACTAAGTACTTCATTAAAAAGGACTTTTCATTGGTAAGTACAGTCCAACTAGACTACCCTTGCGCAAAATTCTACTAGAAATAAGGTGATTACTGGTGAACTGGGAACCGATACCTTCCCCTAATCATGAAATAACAGCTGTGAAAAAAATGATAAGAGATTCAGAGGTTCACTTAACCTGGTTTTGGGCGAAGGAAATAGACTTTGTCTATATCTATAAAGCTAGCGCCAACAATACTCGGTCCAGTAGTGAACTTGGTTTCGATGATCTATTACTCTACACCCGTGAGGAATATAAAGTCAACCAAGGGTTTAAGGGCAGACTGGAAACGATTGGCCGCTATAGCTACCGCATCTTTCCTTGCCAAAAGCGGGACGGAAAACCAATCATATTCAGGCAGGAAAATGAAAACAATCTCATTTATATATCGGGCTTGAAAGCGAAGATCTATTTTTCCATCATTTATAAAACTAAACTCTTACAAAAGAAAAAGAAAGTGAAGATGTCAATCATGACAGAGCTACCACTTGCAAAAGAACAACTCGTCTACGTACGAAAGAAAGGGTCGGTGCCGATTTCAATTACCGACGGAACCGTCTATCCTTTTATCCGTGACTTCCCCCCCGGGAAAATGCCGCTGCCTGAGATTGAAATTGATAAAAATGACTATATTCGCATCTTTTTTAGCAACGGCAAGGCGGCAGCGCAAGATTTTGAGCTGATTCCTGAATAGGAGGCCTTTATATGTTCGCACTACTCAAACGAATGTTTGAAAAGAAACAACCGCCAAAAGAAAAATTACCCTTTTACGATATTGTCTGTCCATTCTGTTTTTCAACGTTTCAGCATGAAGATGTCGTCTTCCGTGCCACGCATCACCGTGAGGATGATGAAGCCTTAGCGCTTCAGGAAGATGAATTGTTAAACAACTACCGCGCGAAGTTCGGTCTAGCTGGAATTGATGAACTCGAAGCAATTATCTATCCTTCAATGATTCCTACTGAAAACATGCTCTTTTCGGACCACGTTCTCATGGGCGTTTCCGACAAATATTCTGTTGTAACTAGAAACCGCCTTTGCCCGTCTTGCCATAACGACCTCCCAGTTACCGCGGCCAAACATCCAAGCAACATCGTCTCCATTGTTGGTGCCACCTCTGTCGGAAAATCTGTTTATATGACATCCCTGATCCATACACTTCAGCATGTGACCGCAAACAACTTTAATGCTGCCTGTCTTCCCTTAGATAATGAGATTAGTAGGAGATTCCGCCAGGATTATGAAATTCCACTTTTCGAAAAAGGAAATCTATTTGCACCGACAGCAAAATCAAAACGACAAGAGCCGTTTCTCTTTCAATTTATCTTTAAAGACGAGGGCCAGTCACCCTTAACACTTGTTTTTTTCGACGTGGCTGGCGAGGGCATGACAGATAAAGAATATATCAAGCTGCATGCTGCCCATATTAAAAATTCGGCTGGCATTCTCTTTTTAGTTGATCCGATGCAAATCCGGGCCATCCGCGAAAAGATGATCCATCAAATGGGTGAAAAACCAGGTGAAATTGTTGCTCAAGGTGATGAACCACGCGAAGTCGTCATTTCCCTATTTGGCGATTTCATTGCTCATCTCGAAAATAGTAAAACCACAATCCCAACGGCTGTCGTGTTGACTAAGAGTGATCTGTTAATTGCATTGAAGCACGATGACAGCGAATATATCCGCACAAACAGCAATGTCTTTCGTAATGTTGAACATCGAGGCCATCTTGACTTAGATGAATTCGAAAATATTAACGGGGAGATCCGCCGCTTCCTGGAGAAAGTAGACACCCCTTTTGTGAATGCCCTTGATGTTTATTTCAAGGATACCTCCTATTTTGCGGTATCCTCACTTGGCAGCAATCCGAACAAACAACAAGTCACTGGTATTATCAGTCCAATTCGTGTCGATGAACCGTTCATCTGGCTGCTTTATAAGCTGGGTTTTATTGAAGGGAGACATGTTCAGTGACCTGTGGGTTCATTCAACAGCAACTATATACAAGGGCACGGGGCGGGATTTTCCACACCACTGACGGCTATGACACCATCGCCATATCCGTTGGTCTTGATAAGGCATTTATTAAAAAATATTTGCATCCCTTTTGTATTTATCATTCGCCAAAAACCTTAACTGACAACACCCTCTACCCTGAGGCTGTGACCATTTTCCAACCTGAAACCGGCGACCTTATCATCGGTCAGTCCGTGTTTGTCCCTGCTGATTTTACTGGTACGCGAAGCACGTATTTTATGCACAATTATATCATCCCATCAAACAAGAAGGATGTGTGGATCAAGCAACCCGAGAAACTGTTTCAACTGCGAGATTTTAGAACTTCCTATGATGTCGCGATAGGAAAAGTCCTACCTGAACTTGATATTGTTTCGTTCGATGAAACCGACATTTTTTCTGTAAAAGATGAACTATTGCTAAAATTCGGCATAAGCGCGTTGCATTTCAAACATCTGTTATTCGCTGTCCTGTCTTCTATTGCTGGTAAGAAAAAGGTTTTCATTTCCCTTAATGTGCCCGTTCAAGATTATTCGAAATACGCACTTTTGTTGTTAGAGCTGATTTATACTTATTTGCCATTTGCCCACCGCCGAAAGCTAGGAGTAATTACGTTTTCGAGTGAACCCGAAGGCAAAAATTATATCCATGTCACCTTCTTTGAACCTGGCACATTAAACATTGGCGACCGTTCCATTGAAAAGCAATTTATTTTTGATTTTACTGGTGGCCATATTTCTGGTGTTGTTATTGATGGTCAACAGTTTGAGTATTTAGAATTAGCCATGCACCACTTTTCTGAAGCTAAAAGGATGAATGATTTCTTCGCGTTTGCTGAAATGGCCTTGTCAGGTTTACCAGACGTACAAAAACTAGATTTAACAAGCTACAACCAATTGACCGCTGTTTATCTGACGCTTAAAGTTAGTAGTGATTCTATCTATAAAAAAGTTGGTTTTTTAGATAGTCTGTTGAAGTTCTTGAAAATTAATAGCGACGAGAAAACGGAGTTAGTCGAGCTCTTTCTAAAAATAGTAACAGTGGTAAAGGTTGCGTCAGACCCGGATACTGCCCTTGATTACATTAATGTTGTTCTTTCCATCAACACGATTGTCAAAAGTGATACAGCCCTTTCTTTTATCTTGGAGACTCTTAGTTTTTATCAAAATGACCCACTTTTCCATATGCTTTGGAAAGCAATTGAACAGGACAAACACACCCTTCAAGCGATTGTTTTGTTTAGTAATGAACATCCAGATTATGACGAACTTCTTGAGTTATATTTTTATGAACGGTTTAAGGTAATCTTTGCGATTGAGGATATCCTTAATGAGATAAAAGTTATGTTGGCTACGCCTTATCCGTTAGCTATTGAAAAGTTTAAATCCGTTGTAATAAAAAAAATTGCCTCTGTAATTACCTCTGAGTTATTTAAGGCTGCCCTAGCAGTCAAGGATTTCACGATCGACCAGCCGAGTGCCGAATTTATTGCTTTTAAAAAGGACATGCTCGTGCACACAAAGCTTGCCTTGTTACGGTCTCTTACTGTGCCGGAACTTACTTTAAAGGATATAATCGCATTTGGTGCACTTTTCACAAAAGAATTCAATCCAAAGGATATAATAGAGGGAAAGGTACGGGAAAATTATCTGATTACTAATGCCCTCTATCAGCTCATTAGCAATCCATCACAGGCTGGTTCTTACAACTTAAGATCATTAACGCCTGCAGCTCGCGTACAACTAAGAAGCACCATGAGGCAGCTGTTGCGTAATAATCTAACTGCTGAACATTTTTTGCTACTAGTTGTCGCCTTTGAAACGGAATATGACGGCGTTGATTATCAAGGATTAGTGGAATACATGATCCTTTACAGCAATGACAAAACACTGCTATCCTTTATTCGTGCGAATTTAAGTCTTATTGAAACGAACCCTGGCTACAGAAGGACATTAAGAAAATATCTAATTAGGAATCCAAAATCACTTTGGAAAAATAAAACACACCGAAAAGAATTGAAATTAATTAAAAACACTAGCTTTAAAAAGTTATTGAGAGAAGTTGAAACTGAAACTGTCAGCTCACTCCATAAATTTTTCAAAAAAATAGGGAAAGTTTAATATTCGCAGTGGTAATTGTTGGTGAAGGGACTTGGTTTCAACCTTGATAGTCAATTATATTATTTTTCAGTGGAGCTTTCCTTTTGGGACGCTCTATTTTTTGTTTCAGATCAAGTCCCTGACAGAAAAAAAGGATATCAAAAAGAAACCCGAAAAATGTCGACGAAAATTCTCGTTTATTTGCTGATTTATACTTAGGTAATAGATGTGATAGATGGTAATATAGTATTATATAACGAACAATATACTATTAATGAACGAAAATAGTAGTTTGCGATTTACTACTGGTGGAGGCGTATATAGATGATTAAAAGGCGGATTAGTTGTTTTGTTGTTTTCGCATTTATTTTTTTCATAAGTAGCTCTTTTAATGCTCTTGCAACAGGTCCCGATACGACCACTTCCCGTATTGAAGGGGTCCTTGTGGTGGATGTTAGTAAATCCATGCTAACAAGTGATCCATTCAAAATAAGTAATGAAGCAATGAAGATGTTCATAGATATGTCGTCACTTAAAGGTGATAAAATCGGTGTCGTCGCTTACGCAAATGATGTGGTTAGCAAGAAGGACTTCGTCAAAATCCAGACTGAACAAGACAAAATCGCCATAAAGAACTTTATTGATCTACTCGGAAAATATCCAAACACGGATATTTCTGTAGGTGTAAACGAAGCAATTAAATCCTTGGACAACAGCCATGAAATGGCGTATTTTCCGCTCATAGTTTTGCTCGCAGATGGTAACAATGAGTTGGATAAAACCAAATCCAAAACGGACAAACAAGCAAATGCTGAGCTAGCTCAAGGAGTGGCAGATGCTAAGAGGAAGGGTTATCCCATTTATGTAATCGGGTTAAATGCGGATGGTCAGCTGAACAAAACTATTCTCGAAAACATTGCCACTAGCACAGATGGCAAATACTTTGAAACGAGTAATGCCAGTGACCTACCCGGAATCTTAAGTGAGATTTTTGCATCTCATTTAAAATTAAAAGTCATTCCAATCAAAGATGTTAGGGCTTCAGAGGACTTCCAGGATATTAAAATCACCATTCCAAATGAAGATGTATTAGAAGCGAATATTTCTCTTGTTTCCAGTAAGCCCGTGGAATTAAAACTGATTGATCCTTCCGGACAGGAGCCGACCATTCCAACAGATAAAATCTCTCTATCAAAATCAAAGAACTACTCGATGTTAAAGTTAATTAATCCAGTCAAAGGGGATTGGACTCTGAAGGTAAAAGGGTTTCCAGAAGATAAAGTTGAAATTAACCTTGTTTTTAGCAACGATTTACAATTGAAACTAACCCCACTTGCTAAAGAAAATAGGGCAGGAGAGACGGTAAAGATTGCTGGCTACTTCGAGGATAATAGCAAACAAATAACTAACAAAGGAATTTACGAAAATTTAAAGGGCACTCTTTTAGTAAAAGATCTAGATACAGGAAAAACAGTGGAAATCCGCTTAAATGCCGTTGAAAAGGGATTTACTGGCCAGTTTACGTTTGGAAATTCCACAAACTATGAAGTGATGCTAAAGGCAGAAGGCGACAGCTTTATCAGGGAAACACAACCACAGACAATTACCCTTAAAAAAGTAACTGCAGAACCTGTAGTTGCAGACGTAAGCCTTTCTAAAAAATTGCAGCAATTACCTTGGCTTTATATTGTCATTGCAATAGGAGGTGCTACGCTTTTAGCAGCCATCCTCTTCTCTCTTATTGCAAAAAGGCGAAAGGAAAACCGAGGATTTAATGGACATATCGTGGTTGAAATTATCGATGAAGTAACCAGGGAAAGCAAGGAACCACAAATCAAGAAATTAAAAGCATTTAAAGGAGAATTCTGTCTTAATCAATTATTCTTGCTTGACCCTGAATTCACAGATACAGATCAAATCACCTTCGTTCCACTTACAGATAATACGTTACTTCTCTTTAATAAATCAAACTGTACGATTGAAATAGGTGGTATGGAGATTGATGCAGATACCGGCCATCGACTTAGACGTAACGACAAATTGCATATCTTGGTAAAAGAATTTAAAAAATCAATTTATGTTGAAAACGCCAGTTGATAAAATCATTGATAAAAGTGAATCTTCCATCAGTGGGAGTTTTCTTCATCCCCCACTGATGGTTAGATGAACCAATCGGGCCTTTACG
>JAIMAD010000280.1 GCA_023512145.1 Bacillus sp. (in: firmicutes)
GTCGATAAGAACGGTTCATAAGCCTGAAAGCGCGAAAAAATACGATGAGCGGTCGATAAGAACGGTTCATAAGCCCGAAAGCGCGAAAAAATACGATGAGCGGTCGATAAGAACGGTTCATAAGCCTGAAAGCGCGAAAAAATACGATGAGCGGTCGATAAGAACGGTTCATAATCCTGAAAGCGCGAAAAAATACGATGAGCGGTCGATAAGAAACGTGAAGGGTGGCATGTTGACCCAGGAATCCGGGCCGTAGTAGCTCATTTTGAAAAAAGGTAACTTAAATGGCATCTTAGCGGGGAATTCACATCAATAATTGATCTGATAATTAATAATTGGTAGGGAAAGTTACCTGAGCCAGTCTGCCGACTGGCTTTTTGGAGTTTAGTTGGGTGGTTGGAGGAGGTTGGAAGATAAACCAATCAAATTGGCAGATAAACCGTGAAGGGTGACATCTGGGCCAAGAAATCCGGCCAATAAATAGCTTATTTTTCAAAAATGAGAACTTAAAGGGCATCTAAGTGGAGAATTCACATGAAAAATGGAACTGATATTAATAATTGGAAGGAAAAGTTACCTAAGCCAGTCTACCGACTGGCTTTTTGGAGGTTAGTTGGGTGGTCGGTGTGTCTTGGCAGGTAAGCCGTGAACGGTAGCATGTGGACCCAGGAATCTTACGTAAAAACCTTGTAAAACTGCAGTATAGGAAGATACTTTGTTTCTAACTAGTTAGCTGGTGAGATTTCACGTACGTAATTTGTTTAAAGAATAAATCATACCAAGTTAAACCAGTAGTTTAAAGGTAAATTAATAGAATGTTTTTTATTGTGTTGAATATCAAGTGTTGAGAATGTAAAATTATACTAACTGGTTAGTATGTTAAAGGAGGAGAGATGATGAACATGAATAATGAAAATAAAATTCACTTTCGAACTTGTCCACTTTGTGAAGCAACATGTGGCCTTGAGATTCATACAAAAGACGATGAAGTGGTTTCTATTCGTGGTGATAAGCATGACCCATTCAGTAAAGGGTATATATGCCCAAAGGGTTATAGTTTAAAAGAACTGCATGAGGATCCAGATCGGATTCGAAAACCAATGGTGCGCAAGGGAGAACAGTGGATGGAGGTTTCTTGGATTGAAGCCTTTACAGAAATAAAGAAGGGCCTCCGCCATGTAATCAGTACATATGGACATGATGCTGTTGGGACATATCTTGGCAATCCAAATGTTCATAATCTAGCTGGAATGTTGTATGTTCCCATCCTTTTACGAACTTTAAGGAGTCGACATAAGTTTTCCGCTAGTACAATGGATCAAATTCCGAAACAACTAACAGCTGAAATGATGTTTGGCGGTGATTTTAGCGTGCCCATCCCAGATATTGACCGGACGGATTACTTCTTGATTATCGGTGCCAATCCCTTTGTTTCCAATGGCAGTATGATGACTGCACCAAATATGAAAGAACGCCTTCAGATCCTTAGGGAAAGGGGAGGCAGTTTTATTGTCATTGATCCAATAAATACCGCTACCGCAAAAGCGGCTAACGAACATTATTCAATAACCCCAGGAACGGACGCTTTGTTTTTATTTGGACTTGTACACACGCTGTTTGACGAAAATCTCGTCCACCTAGGAAAATTACAGGATCATGTCAATGGTCTACTTGAAGTCCAAAAGTCAGCAAAACCTTTTTCTCCAGAAGCGGTTGAAGCTAGGTGCGGAATTTCTGCCACAACGATTCGCAAACTAGCTCGCGAGCTGGCCAATGCTAATTCTGCTGCGGTTTATGGTCGGATGGGGACATGTACTCAAGAATTTGGAACCGTCAACAGTTGGTTGATTGATGTGATAAATAGTTTAACAGGTAATTTAGATCGTGAAGGTGGCGTATTGTTTACAAAACCAGCAGCAGGCGGCAGAAATATAGGGAATGCCCCACGAAAAAAAGAAACGTATCGTTATGGTCGTTTTCACAGTGCTGTTAGAGGATTACCTGAAGTATTAGGTGAGTTACCCGTTGCAGCTATGGCCGATGAAATCGAAAAATCAGGGCAGATTAAAGCGTTTATTACCGTTGGAGGTAACCCAATTCTTTCTACGCCAAATGGTAAACGCTTAGAGAAGGCGTTTGAAAAATTAGAATTTATCGTCAGTGTGGATTGTTATTTAAATGAAACCACCCGTCATGCGAATGTGCTACTGCCCATACCATCCCCCTTAGAGAGGTCACATTACGATCTGTCATTCTATCAGCTTTCAGTTCGCAATATTGCTCATTATTCTAAGCCCGTCTTTAATTTACCATTGGAACAGTTAGATGAATGGGAGATTCTCCTTCATTTAACGGAAATCGTAAGTGGAAAAGATATTGGCGAGGATGCAGTTCAAGTGTTAGATGATTATTCCGTTCTGAAACTCGTTCAGTCTGAAATTAATAATATGAACTCTACCATTTATAATCTTGATATCAACGATATTTTAAAGGTGATCAATAACTATCGAGGTCCGGAGCGGATGCTGGACTTCCTTCTTAGAGTTGGACCCTATGGTGATCATTTTGGCCAGGTGAAGGAGGGGCTGACTTTAGCTAAGTTGATGACAGAGCATGAGCATGGAATTGACCTAGGACCGCTAAGTCCGAGAATTCCTGAGGTTTTGCTCACATCTTCGCGCAAAATAGAATTAGCCCCAGCACTAATTATAAAGGATGTGGAGCGTCTTTATACGAAGCTAAACACTCAACAAAGTAAGCTTGTTTTAATTGGGAGACGGGACCTTCGCTCCAATAATTCTTGGATGCACAATCTACCTGTTTTGGTTAAAGGGAAAAATCGCTGTACGCTTTTCATTCATCCTGAGGATGCAAGTAAGGAAAATCTTCAAAATGGAGATTTCGTTCAAATCAGTTCTCGTACTGGTCGTTTAGTAGTACCGGTTGAATTAAATGTTGATATGAAGCAGGGTGTCATTAGCTTGCCGCATGGCTGGGGCCATCAGTTTACTGATACTCGATTACAAGTAGCTAAGCAGCATGCGGGTGTTAACTCGAATATCTTAAGTGATGAATATTTCATTGATTCTGTATCAGGAAATGCAGTATTAAATGGAATTCCTGTTGAAATTCAAAAAATTACCGTAAAAGAAGGAGAGGAACAAGCATGGCAGTTTACGCATTAAACTTATTTGATTTTAAAGATAAACAGAGCTATGCCACTTATTCCAAAGAGGCAAACAAAGCATTAACCAGACATGGAGGGAAAGTGGTTGCAATTGGCAAACTTGCCTCAAGCCCTGTTGGCGACATTGAGCCCAGACAAGTATTATTGCTACTAGAGTGGGAATCCAAAAAAGCTATCTCTTCCTTTTTGGACGATCCAGAGATGGAGGAGTTCCATCCATACCGCAACAAAGGGCTAGATAACTTTGTCTGGCATGTATTTGAAAAGCTTGAAGATCTGCAGCCACTACTAAAATCATAAGCGTAAATAAAACGGTTAACTTTACTAGTTAGCTGTTTTTTTTATGAACAAAAATGTAAGTGACAGATATTATGAAATAGTCGTTGATTGGCTGGTGAGTGTTACCTATTTTTTTTATGAGATAAAACTTCTGAACCCACAGACAAGGCTAGCCAAGTTCCCGCTCCAGGCGATTCCCCTCATTTATTCCCATGTTTTCACACCTGTTCACGAGAGAATATATGTGTATAAATGATTCCCAGCCAGCAAATCCTAAAGTGGAAATTTATTATCCGCGAAAGGTGGCAAAGTCATGAACAGTAGCTTTTTAACTGGGTTTGAGGTTCGAAATATGGATATATTTACAATCGAAGGAGTAGCGACCATCATTTTTTATTTTACGGTCTATTCATTTTTTGGCTGGCTATTAGAAAACAGCTATAACTATTTCACGAAACGGGGATTTTTTAAGGAGAATTTTTTATTTGGACCCTTTAAACCAATGTACGGCATTGCATCTGTCTTTTTGGTTTATTTGATCTCGCCACAGACACATTGGGGAGTCGTGCTACTCCTTTGTTTTTTAATTCCTACCTTAGTCGAGTATGCAAGTGGCGCCACGCTCCAGAAGCTTTTTCAACGGCAATGGTGGGATTATTCAGATACACCATTGCAGTTGCACGGACATATTTGTTTACCATTTTCGGCCTGCTGGATTCTCTTGTCATTATTATGTGTGAAATGGATCCATCCTGGAATCATTTCTGTCTATGGAGTGATGGAGCCTTATTGGGCATGGATTTGGTTCTCGGTAGGATTATACTTCCTTGCTGACCTCGTTTTGGCGATTAGGAAACATTCCTTACAAACTCTGGTCACGGAAGAACCAACAAATCCTATTCAATAGCAGCTGCGTAACAGTGGGTGCCTGATACCAGTGCAAGTGGTTTTAGGTACCCGTTAAAAAGAGTAAGAAAAAGTCCATTTCTGAGCTCGAAAATAGCCCGACTGAGTCATATCAAATACCTGTAATTTCAGTTACGTTATAATTTGTTACACCACGCAAGCTCTGGATAGACCTTACTTTTGGAAAAAAATAGTCTGCTAACTTAGTAGAATCGATTGAAGTTTTCTAAGGAAGGGAATTAATTGGCATGAAAGTTTTAGCAAAATTACTTTTAGTTGCGGGAATTTTTAGTTTCTTTTCAGGAGAGGGGGCTTCTGCTGAAATATCTCTTCAATCACAAATTAATGCGACCCCAGCAGGTGGGACACTGCGTCTTCAGGCAGGGACCTATCATGAAACAATCGTTCTAAAAAAACCAATCGTATTAGAGGGGGAGAAGGGGACTATCCTAAGTGCTTGTTCCTACAAGCCGGCGATTTTGATTACAGGAAAAGAAGTAAGTCTAAAAGGAATCAAGATCGTTAGTTGTGAAAAGAATAAAAGTCCATTTGCGCTCTTTATGAGCGGGAAAAATCATCACCTGGAAGACGTGACATTGGATGTAGGTGAAGTGGGCATTAAGTTGGAAAATGTTGCGAAAACTAGTTTCCTAAATATAAATATAGAAGGATCTGGAAAAGACAATGCGATTGATCTGTGGGAGTCCCATCAGAACAGCTTTGAGCGTGTGACAATTACCAATGCCCAAGACGGATTTTATCTGGAAAATAGCCATTACAACACGTTTATTGGCAATACGATTCGTGATTCTAGATATGGATTACACATTATGTTTTCTGACAATATTACCGCCATCAGAAACGTGTCAATCAATAATTACACGGGTGCGATGGTCATGGGTACCAATCATTCCGTCCTTAAAGAAAATCAATTGATCAAAAATAATCAGAATGTCAATGCCCAAGGCCTGCTTCTCTATGAAGTCTTCGATTCAGTGATTAATGATAATCAACTTTCTAGCAATCGGGTGGGACTATTTATGGAGGATTCCAGTGGAAATGAATTGAAAGGAAACGAGTTTACAGCCAATTATGTAGGGGCACAAATTAATAGAATTGAGAAAAATATTATTGAGGGCAATACATTTATCAGTAATGTAAACGACTTCCAAGCGACTGCAGGCACCAATAATAATATCATTCGCTTTAACTATTGGGATGCAGCCATGAAACTTGATAGTGATGGAGATGGTCGTAGTAATCTGCCACACCCGGCCGATCCATACTTTCTTAATTTAACAAAGGAAACACCCGCCTATCAGCTTTTCTTCCACCATCCAGGGTTGGTTTTGCTTCAAAAAATGCTAAAAAGTCCAGAACATACACTTGTAACCGACGCAGCGCCACTTATGATTAATCCTTTAAAGCACAATGACCAAACAGACCCGCAAAAGGCAATCTTCTGGGTCATGAGCCTGATTATGATGTCTGGTAGTCTACTAATTATCTATTTCGGGAGGAAAAAAACATGAAACATATTTATTTGAAAATAGCCCTTATCGCCATCGTTTCCTTAGTAGTAATCGCAGGCTGTGGGAAAAAGGAATACAAACCTGTAGCGATTAACGAAAAAACGGACAAATGTGAAATCTGCCATATGGCGGTCAAAAACAATCAATTCGCCACGGAAATTATTCTTGAAAACGAAAAAGCAATGGTATTCGATGATATCGGCTGTATGTACAAATGGCTGGAGGAAAATAAGGATCAGAAAGTCGCGAATTCTTTTGTGAAAGACTACCAATCGAAGGAATGGATCGAAGCAGAAAAGGCTTCTTTCGTTTATGATAAACCAATCAAAACACCGATGGCCTACAATGTTATATCATTTTCTGAAAAGGAAGATGCACAAAGCTTCATTGCTAAAAATGGTGGTGAGCTATTAACCTATGAT
>JAIMAD010000281.1 GCA_023512145.1 Bacillus sp. (in: firmicutes)
GGCGTATCCGCAAAAGTAGGTGTTACTGGAATCGTAGTGGCGAGGATGGTAGCCGCTACTGTATAAGTTATTAATTTTCTGATCATTTTATAATCTCCTATTATTAACTATTATTAATACAAATTTTTACTATATTCCTAGTTTATATTTCAAAGGAAGGAAAAACAATGATACAGTCGACATTGTAATATAATTGTAATTTTTTGTAGAATAATCTGACATAGAGTCGACATTTGCTCTCTAAATATAGGAATTTTTTCAAGGTAGGAGATTAAAAATGCTATTACCACAGACAAGAACGCTAGACCTGACGAAAGTCTTTTAATTTTCTGCTTTCTTTTTAAAAAACAAAAAGGCTCCGTCCAATTAAGACTAAACCTTTGTAACAAAAATTTATTTTAATAAGAGTTGGACAACTTATATAATCGACTGAAATATTTATTATACTTGCTGCAGTATCTCACTCCTTCACATGTTATTCCAACAAAATCTTTACTAGATTATCCAAATATTTCATTGTATTATATCTATAAATTTCCATCCTTTTCGGAATCACTTTTTCTCCAGTGTTTTCATTGTGTAACTCCATGCCTTGAACGGTAACAAAATAACGTGGCTGCTCGATTTCTTCAAATGGGAAAAGGTTTTCTTTCACATCGTATTCCACTCCGTTTTTATCAACGATCACTCCTTCAGAATTCATCTCCACTGAACTAATTTCATTTTCATCCTCGCCCACAATATTGAATTGAAGCGATTCATATGCGCGATTTCCAATTACATGATTGCTGATGACAACTTTGGTCGGATGTCCAACTTCCACCTTGTCGATGGAGATGGTGCTGCCTGCATATTCAAAGGTTTGAGGATATTCCTGAGAAGCATCCAGTTCGATGGTTTTTTGGTCTTCAACAGTTAAATAAATAGATTCGAATTGTACCTTAACCTCCTTTGGCTTTTCTCCAAAAAGAGGGTCAAAGTGTGCTTGAAAAGTAATCCAATTCATGTCTTGAGGTGAATCAAAAAAAGTGCCGCCATACAAATCAGGTTTCACTTTCTTTTTTTCCACTTCTAGATAATCAAAATTGATCAATTCTATCCTTTTCTCTGACTGATTATTATTAATACTATATTTCAGAATCGTCGCTGTTGGAGCAATGGTTAATTTATCAAATCGAACTGGGATTCCCTCGACTTCTGTTTCTTGATCCAATGCATATTCGACGGAAGGTTGTTTTGTTACAGGGATCTCAAAGTTCCACTCCCCAGTTTCATATTCCATTTCCTCGTTAGCGCTAAAACCATTCCGGTCAGAGGAATTAGAATTTAATTTCTGAAGATTTGTGATCTTCAGTTTGATTGTCCCGTTATCCGTTGTGAGTGGCAGCAGACTAATCTTCCCTTGATACACGTTCTTTTCTTCGTTTTTTCCAAGGTTAGGAGGATAGTACCTTGGATTTGCTTCAAGGCTCATGATTTCATATTGGTTCTCCACAAAAACCCCATCATGAGCATTCATCACATATTGATTGTCTTCTTCTGTATCTTCTATTTCATAAAAAACAAGCGTCTGAACATCATCAGCAATCGCGCTTTTGATTTTTATTTTCACTCCATTGCTTTCCACTTCCAGATTCAACCTTTCACCCAGGTCCTGTTGCAGAAAGGCACGCAATTCGTGATCTTCTTCTGTCCATGTATAGTAGAGGTTGGTAAACACCCCTGTAAAAAATCCTATTCCTATTAATAATACGAATACACCTGCAATAACAAGCCCTCTTCTTATACGTTTCTTGTTCTTATGTTGTCTGTGCTTTTCCTTTTCTGCCAGCCTATCTTTGACGTTCTCCATGAAACCAGCTGGCACATGCAAATCTTCCATCCTTTCAGTAAAATTTAACATAATTATCATGACATCCTGGAATGTTGCCAAATCCTCCTGACAGTCTTGACAATGATAAATATGTATCTCTAAATCAATTTTTTCCGACCGATCCAGGGTTCTTTCTAAGTAATCGATGTAATCCTTATGATACTCCTTGCAGCCATTAAAGCTTGATCCGTACCCCATTTCTTTTCTAAGTGACTGGATTCCGGAAAACAAAAGCTCTTTTATCTTTTCCACTGAAACGTGGAGAAGATACCCCGCTTCCTCCTTAGAGATTCCTTTTACATATGTAAGGACTATCGCTTCTTTCTCGTACTCTTTCAATTGAGCAAGTGCTTCAACTAAATCCTTTTGTTGTTCAATTTCCTGTGAAGCTTGTAAACTTCTATCATCCGAAAGCTCCCGGCAAGTATGTATGAAAATGGATGTTACCCACGTTTCGAATGATGTTTCACTTTTAAATCGTGGCAATTCCTTATGGACTTTTATAATGGACCGGTAAAAAAGTTCTTCCATTTGTTGCAGATTATTAAGATAGAACCAACCAAGTGTATAGAGCATTTGTTTATGCTGTTCGAACCAATGAATGATGGATTCCACGCCTTTTTCTCTTATCGTAGTGAGTGAAATGGGATCTGTTTTTGGGATCATAATTGTGTTACCCCCCCCCTTTAATATTTGGGTCTTTTAATTCTATTATAGCTTAGTTCATCTTTTTTCTAATTCTTTATTCATTTTATTACTCATCATTTACACCTACTTTCTACCCCTAGCAAGAAGGTTATAAAACGATTACATACCTACTCCGGCAGAGATTGCTGGTAAGGAGAATCCGGTGGCCGATTCTCAGCTCCTCAATTGAATAGAAGCAGGTAATCCCTTATCGGGAGCCTGCTTCTTCTTTTAAAACTATCTGCGATACTACTTCCACATGTGCAGAGTATATGCGGCAACACGTGGGGTGCTGGTTGGTTAACATAGAACAATAAACAGGTGCCTGACCCACGGAACAAAAAAATTTAGTCCAATAGGGATCAGGCACCTTTGGTCGGGCACTTAACTTAGAATTTCATTAGCTTTTTCCTTCATTTGTTTGAATCGTTCATTAAAAATTTCTAGCATTGTGGTATCAGCGGTAAAATGCATAACTATAGCCTTTATTTCACGTCTGGTAAATCTGCCATGGTCATGTATTTTATATCCTCTGCCGTTAAGTTTATACCTAATCATAAAACTGTCAGCTTTCTTACCTTCCCTCGGATAAGCTTGAACAAAATTAAGAACTGCCTCTTGGCATGTACAATCTGGATTCATACAATATGAGTCAGCGACCAAATATGTCTTCCCGATATAAACAAAGTGGAAATAATCGTCGTTTGGATTGGGGAAAACCTCTGAATAACAAACCGAGATACCTTTAGCCATTTTAATCAGCACTGCTTGCATAATACCGCTCCTTTTTCAATAACGTCAATTTTGGCGGCAACATTCCCATTTATTCTAGGTATTAAATGAATTTATTTGCTTCAGCATTTTAACAGGAAGTTATTAAAGAGGCACATGATAGTGGATTTAAAATGATGAGAATGAAAGGGGAAGATTGCGGATTTAATAGAAAGGGATTAAATTTCAATAATATTTATTACTTTTTATTGTTGTTTCGACATAATTCTACCTCCATTTCGGTAAAATTATATCATACTGAATTTCATAATAATTTCGTCTTTACTAAAAAAATTTCTACAATTACGTGAACACCGTTTCAATTCCTTCCTAAGAGAAACTCTTAATAAAATATAAAAAGAAGACCATTAATAAAAATGATCTTCTCACTCTGAGTTTCGTTTAACATTTAGAGTTAATTAAAATTTACTTATTAGATTCTAGCAACTGATTCATATTATAGAAAATCAATGTGTATCAAAAACTAAACTTCAATCTCCATTAACGCTTCTGCACATTTTATGCCGTCAACAGCACTAGACGTGATCCCTCCAGCATAACCTGCACCTTCACCACAAGGGTATAACCCTTTGATGTTCGTCTCAAATGTCAGCGGATTTCGCTTAATTGTAACTGGTGATGAACTTCGGCTTTCTACAGCCGATAGAACGGCATCGTGTTTGATAAAGCCCGCAAGTTTTTTATCCATTACTCGCAACCCGTCTTTTAAACTATCAACGATAAAATCATCAAGACATTCTCTTAAGTCTGTTGGTGTAACACCCGGGGTATAAGTTGGGATGATATCGCCAAGTTGTTTACTACCCTTATTTTCTAAGAAATCGCCAACCAATTGTACTGGTGCAAAATAATTTCTGCCACCAAGTTCAAATGCTTTTCGCTCAAGTTTTCTTTGAAACTCGATAGCCCCCAAAACATCTCCATTAAAATCGTTTGGTGTGATAGAAACAAGCAATGCACTGTTAGCATTTTCACCACTTCTTGCGCTATAGCTCATCCCATTTGTAACTACAGCATTTTTTTCTGATGCGGCAGCAACAACATGACCTCCAGGGCACATACAAAATGTGTAAACACCTCGTCCATTAGGAAGATGTGCATTCAACTTATAGTCAGATGCACCAAGTAGTGGATTATTTGCAAAGCTTCCGAATTGCTGTAAATCGATGTCTTTTTGGTGATGTTCAATACGCACACCAACAGCAAAAGGCTTCGGTATCATGTCTACACCTAAATCCTTTAACATATAAAAAGTATCTCGAGCACTATGCCCAATCGCCAATACTACCGCATCGGTTTCTATTGTCTCTGACTCTCCTTGTCTTTCTAGGAGCACGCCTCTAATTTCACCATTTTCGATAATAAGTTCCTTCATTTTCGTTTCGAAACGAACTTCCCCACCTAGTCGTTCGATTTTTTTACGAATATTTCTAACAACCGTTATCAAAATGTCCGTTCCAATATGGGGCTTTGAAAGATAAGATATCTCCTTAGGAGCACCAGCTTCTACGAATTCCTTTAATATTTTCGGAATTCTCGTATTTTTTATGCCTGTTGTTAATTTACCATCTGAAAATGTTCCTGCTCCACCTTCACCAAATTGGACATTACTATTCGTTTCAAGTACGCCGTATTTCCAAAATTTTTCAACAGCCATTTTTCTTCGATCGACGTCCATTCCCTGCTCAACTACAATTGGGTTTAAACCATGTTCTGCTAATACCAAGGCACAGAAAAGACCAGCAGGTCCACTGCCTACTACTACAGGACGGGTGGTTTTTTGGGTTTTCTTTGTCACATATTCTGATGGTTCAAAGGAAGAAACATTTTTTATTCCTAGATATGATCTCTCGTTTACAATTTCAACATCAACTGAATAAACAATCTGGACATTATTTTTTTCCCTTGCGTCAATCGACTTCTTAGAAATACTAAAAGACGATATTTTCTCCTGTTTTACCCTTAATACTTTCTGGATTTTCTGAGCTAAAAGTTCATTTTCCTTACTTGGGTCAAAATCAGCACGAAGCTTAATATTACTTATTCTTAACATGTTAAATTCCATCCTAAATTTATTTTTGCAGCTTTTATCATTTCCCGAAAGAAGACTCCCATCTCAAGGAATGTAACTGGATTTAGCCCAATGGGTAGCGTTTCACACCAAAATTTAGACCCTTAGCGAGCCACGGAAACCCCTGGCAGCATAGTAAGAATCTGCTCCATTGTGGTACACAAAGACAGTGTCGTAGCGACGATCACAAAAGATTGCCCCACCGAGTTTTCTAATATTAGCAGGTGTTTTCACCCAGCTCGATGATTTAGCATCGAAATTTCCAAGTCTCTGCAACTCCCGGTATTGTTCTTCCGATAATAAATCAATACCCATGTCAGCAGTCATATCAATTGCGGTATTTTTTGGTTTGTGTTCTTTCCTTGACTCCAGCGCTTCACGATCGTAACAAACACTTCTGCGGCCTTTAGGACTTTCCGCTGAACAATCATAAAATATGTACTCGTCCGTCTTTTTATCATGACCAATAACATCCGGTTCACCGCCAGTCCTTTCCATTTCATTTAGCGACCACAGTTTTTCTGGATAAGTTTCTAGCTTTGCCTGTACTTTAACCCATTCAAGCTCTGTATGGCGATTTATGTTTTTCTCAAAACGAGCTTTCAATGTTCTGAGTATTTCTTCATGTTGTTCTGGTGACAACTTCCTATTTTCATTTTTCATACTAAAACCTCTTCTTATAATATTTTTAGAACTATCTCTTTCTTATCTCATTTCCTTGAATCTGATTTAGAAATGTACACCCAATCTTCCATTACGAAAGACTTATTGTTGGTGTTATTATGAAAGTAATGCAATCCTTTTATTTTTTCTTTTGATATTTGTCTACTATCTCCAGTCATTAAAAGCGGACAGGTCTCACT
>JAIMAD010000282.1 GCA_023512145.1 Bacillus sp. (in: firmicutes)
ATCAAGAATATTTGGTGATAAAATACAATTAAAGGATGCTCAACATTTTCTTTGTTTGTCAGATAAAACTATTACTCGAAAACAAACAAAAGCTGGGTTTAGAGACTCCCTTCAAACATTGAAACAATGGGCGGAAGATAGTCATATTGAATACGATACGCTACAATTGCTCGCTCTTCGGTATATTGAAGAACAGTTAAAAACTCACACATTTCACAACAGACACATTACGAAAAATGGAGAGTTTTATTTCACACAAGGAAAAAATCGTTTGGTGCACCCGATACCAACCACGGATAGAGGCAAACGGGAACTTGACGTTATAACTGACGGTTCACATCTAACCAATTTTCAATTAGCATCCTTATTAGTTCAAGTGAATGACAATGCCATTAATGGTTTTTTACAAGCCGTAAGAAGAAGGCTATCCATTCTTGAGAGGCCTCTTGTAACAGCAAGAGGTGATGGAAAAAGTTATATATATTCAAATTTCAATCCGAAATACTCACAAATGGCAATAACGATTTTAAGAACCTATTACAACTTTTGCCTTGCTTATAAAGCGAATGGAAAAGAGGAAACTCCGGCTCAACGCCTGGGAATTACTAATCGGATATTTACGTGGGAGGATATTATTTATAAACGATAGAGACAGGCAAATTCGAATTAAAATACACAACACATAAAAGAGATTGGGACCCAAGCTCTAGATTTTTTTATTTTATACTTATCTTATTAACAAGCTTTATTTGTAGGCATTCAAGAAATTATCTTCAAATTCAAGAACATTAATTCCCGTTGTTTCAATAAAACTTCCTTCAAAATCCCCTGTTCTATTTATTGATTTAATAATATTACTAATAGTCTCTTCACCGTACTTATCAATTAGATACTTAATAGCAAAGTAACTTTGATCATACACATTTGTTCCATTTTGAAATCTTGCTTCTTGCCATTGGTCTCCATCACTCAATTGATTAAAGGGAACAACTTGGAAATTAGAATACTCTACAATTGTCTTATCATTTCCTACATATTCTGAAATCCCCTCTTGAAACCAAACTGGATAAGCAGTGGAAGTATTTTTCAACGAACTTTCAATCGTTCGTTGAAAAATATAGTGAGTGTATTCGTGTAAAATAGACTTTTGGAAGAAATAGAGCGGTGTTTCTTTTCTATTTAATATCAACTCTTTGTCTTCATACGTAATTCCCAATAACTTGTCAAAATTCGAATAAAACCCTGATACATCCACTAAGTCAGAAATCTGCTTCATCTCTTCCTTGTCCTTAAATACTATTAAATCAACTGGTTGCGTTGTAATTGTTACGAACACTTCTTCGTTTTTCGTTATCGCCCATTCCAGTGTTTCCTTTGTTATTGGAATGAGTTCTGAAAAATCATTTGGGTAATAAATAACAATATTTTGATATTTTTCTTTCAACCTGTTTCCCTTTAACGTTTTTTCTGTATTTCCTTCAAAGTTTTGGATTAAAGCCATTTTGATTGATTGAAAAAAGGGCAAATCCTCATTAGTTTCCTTTTCAAGTGTTTTATTTATAAAAACACCCACCCCGATAGTTAATAATAATAAAATTAAAAATAATAACTTAATTAGTTTCTTCATTTCCCCATCTACCTTTGTCTCTATTTTTATAAAGGCAGTCTAATTTGCACATTGATTAAGACTACTCCATTAAAATAATATTACCATAAAAATACATTGTTCCTTGACAAAAAGCGACTTAATTTGAAGTGTTTTGAAAAAAATTGTATGTAAAATAGCACTGCTAAAAGCAATGCTATTTTTGTGCATATTTTAAGTTTTGTACCACTTAACTGAACGGGTTAATTTTCATTGGCAGTAGTTTTTGTATTACCTTATCGTTGATAACACCGACCAATCCTCAGCAACATTCGAGCACTTTCATCACTCTAATTATTAACCAAACGTTTGATTAAATATGACTCAAACCCGCTTGAGACAGGAATCTAGGCTATCTGTTAAGAAAAAAGATTGTCGATGACATCGTTCCTATTTTTGCTAATAATCTGCAATACTAGTGGAAAAATCGAGTTATTTAAATTCTTTGACTTGTTTCTCCAAAAAGCCTTTTTAATCAATATTTTAATTAAATCCGCTGTAAATCCCCTGATATAGCACTTTCCACCACTTAATGTGGGAGAAAAATGGCGAGAATTATCTGAAGATAGCAACTTGGCTAATCAGGGAAATCTTCTAAATGCCCCTTTGGTTTGGGTTACTTTCACTGCAAGGGGAGGAAGCAAGAGAACCGTCCCCTTGCTTCTTATTCGATCTTAGCTACTTTAACAAGGGCTTTCCCAAGATTTGCACCTTTGAAAAGGTCCAAGAATGCATTGATTGTATTTTCAAAGCCTTCTGTGATTGTTTCTTCATATTTCAGTTTGCCTTCCTGTAGCCAACCTGCCAATTCGTTAGCTCCTTCTCCAAATCGAGACGAATAATTTCCTACTGTAAAGCCCTGCATTAACGAACTTGTTTTGATTAGATACGATTGAACGCGTGGCCCTATATCAGGTACCTCATTATTGTAAGACGATATTGCTCCGCATACTGGAATACGTGCAAAATTGTTCAAAAGTGGGTATATGGAATCGGCAATTTTTCCACCTACATTTTCAAAGTAGACATCAATTCCTTTAGGACATGCCTCTTTTAATGCTGTTCCCACATCCTGAGTATTGTAGTTAATCGCTGCATCAAATCCTAATTCTTCGATTAGGTATTTAACTTTCTCGTCTGAACCGACAATCCCAACAACTCGGGCACCTTTGATTTTAGCGATTTGACCAACTATTGAACCAACTGCTCCTGCAGCACCAGATACAACAACTGTTTCACCTTCTTTTGGTTTACCAATATCTAATAATCCAAAGTAAGCTGTTAAACCAGTCATGCCTAACACACTTAAGTGAGCCGATACTGATGCAAGGCTCTGATCGATTTTCCGAACCGCATTTTCTTTAACTACCGAGTATTCTTGCCATCCAAGTGAACCTAGAACTATATCGCCTTTATCAAAAAGAGCTGATTGGGATTCAACTACTTGTCCAATAACCCCACTCGAAATAGCTTCGTTCAGCTTAAACGGTGCAATGTAGGATTTGGTATTATTCATACGTCCTCGTAAATAGGGATCGACTGAAATATAAAGAGTCCGAATATATATTTCACCTTTTGAAGGTTCTCCCTTAGGTACTTCTACAATTTCAAAATCCTCATGTGTCGGTGTTCCCATTGGTCTATTTTTCAATCGTATTTGTTTTTGCATGCTAATCAACCCTTTCATTTGTTATTTTATTTACTTAGTTATTATTATACCTTAGAAAAAGCACCAAGAAGCATGGGGACGGTTCTCATGCTTCCAAAAACACAAAAACCACTACCAATTCCACAGATCAATCCTCAGCAACATTCGTGCACTTTCATCACTGCACTTATTAACCAAACGATTGATTAAATATGACCCAAACCCGCTTGAAAAATGAATCTTAGTCTATTTTTAGAAAAATAAGTGTCGATGATACCATTTCAGCTTTCGCTAATTATCTGCAATACTAGTGGAAAAATCGAGTTTTTTACATTCCTTTACTTATTTCTTCAAAAAGCCTTATTAATCAATCGTTTAATTAAATCCGCTGTAAATCCCTTGATATAGCACTTTCTGCCACTTAATACAGGAGGAAAATGTCGAGAATTTCCGTTTATCCCATTTTTTCTAAAATAGAAATAGGTTTAGTCCGCTTGCACTGTTGTGGAGGAAGCAAGAGAACCGTCCCCTTGCTTCCCCTCAAGCTTTAAAGATAAGATTTGGAGATACGCCTACTATTCGTGCAGCCTGGCGTTGGGATAACCCAGCGATTCCTTTTATTTTTTGTAACACTTCATTTCTTTGCAACTTAGGAAAGCTTTTTACTTGCGCGATCTCGATCACACCAAGCAATTCCTTGATTTCTAGCCTTGCCTCCTCATCTGTTAATCTTCTTCTTTTATTTACTTTTTCATCTAAACCTTCATCATCATTATTTCTCTCATTAAAATCTTTAAATCTTTCAATGGCCATTGTTCTATCCTCCGAAAACATCTTGAGAATATCATCAATATCAAGCAACTTCCTAGGAGAATGATGTTTTCCGTAATAACCTAGACAACTACTCCATCTCCATTTATCAACCCGATTGATTATTCCAGCTTTCACTGGATTTTGGTGGATATATCTTATCGCCGTTAGTAAATACTGATTGTTTTCTACATTTTCACTTCTGAACCGGTCCTGAAAAAGATGTCCCGTTGTTCTATACTTCCAGTTATAGTACGAGACGTAACTCACACCTATCCGTTTCATTGTAATCGATAGTTCTTCATTACCTTCTCGCAAAAGGAGATGGACATGATTACCCATTAAACACCACGCAAAAATGCTCATTTTTGATTTAATTTTATATTTTTCAATAATATCAAGAAATTTTAGGCAGTCTCCATCATCGTGAAATATTTCCTGTCTATTTGCTCCTCTCAACATGATGTGGTATATTCCACTACCACTTTTGATCCTAGCTCTACGAGACATCTCTATCACCACTCTCAGACTAGTTTTTTCTTCGCCTAATTCCTTTTGAAGCAATAGAAATGTAGTCACAAAAAGAAATGGGCGACCAGCATGGTTCGGCTAACTACTAGAGTATCTAACCCCCTTTTGTTTTTAAATAAGCTAATCCTCAAGTCATCAGGACCTATTGAAAAAAAATGACCATCACCATGATGTTCTCGCTTCTTATAGTAGCTGGCATAACATGTTGAACTTCTGTAATATGGAAATCAGTCGGTAAAATGGAAGGTTATTAAGCTTGAGGACTGTACATAAAGTCTTACGTGTATTGGACATCTTCGGAGGGGTGTAAAATACATTTGGGGAGCTTTCTTACATTCAAGAAAAGCAGTTCTACGATTACCGCGGACAGTAACTTGGGAACCAGCTAACACCTTGATACCACATTTTATGCTTCCTAAGCACATGGCATAATCCATTATAAAAGCTAGAATACGGGGTTTAATAGTTGGATATATCTGTCTTTTTCAAATCTATACTAACCTATTTTCCCATATTTTTCATCACTTTGTTTAATTTATATATCGAAAATTTTAGTGTAACCCAAATAGGAAGCAAGAGAACCGTCCCCTCGCTTCCTTCCCTTAGTTTTCACTTTGGACAATCGTTTTAATGTGTCTCGGTTTTTTTTGCTGGATTAGGAAGAGAAAGACGCCCAGTAGGACTAGGATGCCGCCTACTATTTGCCAGCCTGCAAGATGCTCCCCTAGTAAAAGAATCGCCAATATCGTTGCTCCGACGGGTTCTCCTAATATACTCATCGAGATTGTAGTTGCATTGACATAGTTTAAGAGCCAGTTATTAATGACATGGCTAACGGTCGGTACGATGGCCAGTAATAGGAAAATACCCCATTCCTTAGCTGGATAGCCGCTAAAAGGAACTCCTGCTAATAAGTTATAGATAGTTAGAACGATAGATGCTGAGAGAAATACAGAAAAGCTATAAATCCAGTGCAATACGTTTTTCACGGTGCTTTGTACGATTAATAAGTAGCCCACTACGGCAATAACACTTAAGAACGAAAGGATATCACCCCTAATGGCATCCATATTTAAGCCAAAATCTCCCCAGCCAATCATCATTGCCCCGACGATTGCGATGCCCATCGTTATCAATGCGGTTCCGTTTGTTCGTTCTTTAAAAAGAAAAAAGCCGCCGATCATCGATACAATTGGTTGTAAGGCGAGTATGATAGTTGAGCTTGCGACCGTTGTTAACTTTAAAGACCCGAACCAAAGGACAAAATGCAATGCTAAAAAGAGACCGGAGAAAAATAAAAAGAACCAATCCTTTTTCGTTATTTTTTTAAATTCCGCCCGATATTTCCAAACGATTGGAAGCATTAGAATACTAGCCAACCACATCCGATACATACTTAGAATCGAAGCTGGGGCATCAGACCATTTTACGAAAATTGCAGAAAACGAGATAGCAATAATCGAAATGGTGAGCGGTAAACCGATTGATTTTGAACGATCTCCCTGTTCCATTTTTCCCCCTATGACACCTAAATAAATTGCTAAAATAACAACGCATCAGCTAAGTATAATATGGATTGTGATGGTTTGGAAGCATGGGGACGGTTCTCATGCTTCCAAAATGCTAAAACTTCTGCATTAGTCCAATAT
>JAIMAD010000283.1 GCA_023512145.1 Bacillus sp. (in: firmicutes)
CCTTTGGTGATTTTCGGACTTAACCCCATCAGTTCAACCGTGTCAAGTGCTTGGAAAAGGGATAAATCATTTGTGCCTGCAAAAATAGCCATTTTTTCGACCGAGCTTGCTCCAATACCACGTTTTGGTACATTGATGACACGCTGAAAGCTGATGTCATCATCAGGATTTGAGATTAAACGTAAATAGGCAAGCATGTCCTTGATTTCTTTCCTGTCATAGAACTTAGTACCACCAACAATGGCATAGTCGATATTCGATTTAAGTAATACTTCCTCCATGACACGGGACTGAGCATTAGTACGGTAGAGGATGGCTATGTCATTTAGGTTGTTTTTTCCATCATGGGTTACTTCTTTTATTTTTCCAGCAACAAATTGTGCTTCACCTTGTTCGCTATCGGCGCGGAAATAAACAAGTTTATTTCCTTCAGGGTTTTGGGTCCAAAGGTTTTTCACCTTCCGGTTCCGATTGTTTTCGATAACCTTATTTGCTGCGAGAAGAATTCTTTGTGTGGAGCGGTAGTTTTGTTCAAGGAGAATAACAGATGCATTCGGGTAGTCTTTTTCGAACGATAGGATATTCGCAATGTCCGCCCCTCTCCATCCATAAATGGATTGGTCAGAGTCCCCCACCACGCATAGATTTTTGAAACGCTCCGCAAGCATTTTTACTAATAGATACTGTGCTTTGTTGGTATCCTGATACTCATCGACATGAATATATTGAAACTTGCGCTGATAGTAAATAAGCACATCCGGATCGCGTTCAAATAATCTAATCGTCAACATGATTAGGTCGTCAAAGTCTAAGGCTTGATTTTTGTGTAACCGTTTCTGGTATTCCTCGTACACATCACTGACTATTTTTTCAAAAAAGTCGTTCGCCGTTTTCTTAAACTCAACTGGTTCGATTAATTCATTTTTAGCTGAGCTGATGGAACCTAATATTGCCCGTGGATCATATTTCTTTGGATCTAGATTCTTTTCTTTAAGAATGCCTTTAACAACGGATAGCTGATCTGTTGAGTCAAGGATTGTAAAATTACGGTTATAACCAATCCGATCGATATCTCTGCGTAAAATCCGTACACACATCGAGTGGAAGGTAGAAATCCAAATTTCCTCAGCAGTCCCACCCATCATTTTCCTAATACGATCTCGCATCTCTCGGGCTGCTTTATTTGTAAATGTTAATGCTAGGATGTTATATGGGTTCACTCGTTTTTCTACGATTAAATAACCAATTCGATGTGTGAGCACTCTTGTCTTTCCACTTCCGGCACCTGCCATTAATAAAAGCGGTCCATCTGTCGCTTTAACAGCATTTTGTTGTTCAGGGTTCAAACCATTTAAAAGTTTGTCAGTTAAATATTGCATTTCTCCACCGCCATTACAAACATTTGTTCTTATTTTTATTTTAACGTAATTTCGTTCGGGTAGCAAGTTCTAGCGAACACTTTTTACCGTTTTTAATGCCTGTTCAAAGTTTTCATAAATTGCATTCCCAACGACGATGACATCGGCATGCTTGGCCATTTCTGCTGCTTGCTTATGGGTTGATATTCCGCCTCCATAAAAAAGAGTTGTCTTTTCAAGAACTGATTTCACGTCAGCAACCAACTCAACATCACCATATTTACCGCTATATTCTAGATAAAAAATAGGCAGTTGAAACATTTTTTCAGCCATCATTGCGTAGGCCTTAACATCTTCAGTCGTGACAACTGCTGTGGCCTTTGTCAGTTGAGCGGCTTTGCAATCTGCGTTTAAGATGCAGTACCCTTCCATGATGATTTCTTCCCAATCCATAATTTCACCATATTCCTTTACAGCTTGATGGTGAAGTCCTGTAATCCAGTTCGTATCGACGCTATTTAAAATTGTCGGAATAAAATAGAGGTCAAATCCAGGTGTCACTGTGTCAATACTTGAAACTTCAAGGACACAGGGAATTGTATAACGGCGCAATCTTGCCATTAATTCCAGTACCTTTTCAAGTGTCACACCATCTGTTCCACCAACGATCACCGCATCCGTTCCAGACTCACAAATTTTTTCTAAACGATCATCCGATAGTTCTTTATTTGGATCGAGTTTAAACACATGCCGCCACTCGCGAAAATCATACATTCCAAGATCCTCCCATTCAGGTAGTCCATTACACTATTATAGCATTTGAAGTTTCGATAAAAAAAGAAAACAGATATGCAAATTATAGAAAAGTTGCTAAGAAAAGCGCAAGCGCCCGTTTGACGAAGTCCACTTGCAGCACGGGAGAATGCGCAAAACAATTCTCAAAGTCAAAGTTCTAAACTTTCTTACCTGTAAAAGGAAAAACCGAAGATTGGCTCTCCGGCTTGTTTACTCTTGTTCAGTTGGGCTGTTGTCTTCTTGAAGGCGCGCGAGAACCATTTCATACGTATCGTTCCCATAATTCAAACAACGTTTCACACGCGAGATGGTAGCAGTACTTGCACCTGTTTCTGCTTCAATTTTATGATAAGTATTTTTATCGCGGAGCATTCTAGCGACGTCAAGACGTTGTGCTAATGATTGAATTTCATTAATTGTACACAAATCATCAAAAAACCGATAGCATTCTTCTAAATCCTTTAACGAAAGAACTGCTTGAAATAATTGATCGAGCTCTTTACCTCGTAATTTATTTATTTGCATATTCTTACCCCTTTAATTGATAAAATGTTTATTGCTCATTAAATGAGATACTGTTTTGAAGACCAAGTTTTGTTGGCATAACATTTACCCACGTCCTGCCTTGTACAAATGGTACCTCCACCCCATCCTTAACCGGAACAATTCGACCGTTGTTATTCTTCCAATCCACTTCGTTGATCTTGCCCTTTTGCAGTAAGTATCCTTTTCCACCAGATTTGAAATCAATCTTATTATGTCCCGCATCATCAATCACTTGATGAGTCGTTTCAATGATAAAAATGTTATCAAGCAAAATAGGCTCGTTTGTCTCTAAATCGACTGTTTGTTCTCCATCTGAAAACCGCTTATATTTACCAAGGGTGTCGTCAAACTCGTAAGTAGAATCGTATTTTCCACTCTTCGAATAGGAAATACTAACAGAGTTTGCAACGTTTCCCGCGATTGTTTTGCTATCTTCCTCTGATAAAAATGTAAATGCTGCTGGACCTTTTTCCATCGAATATTTTTTTTGGTTTACACCCTCTAAAATATTTTCATACGTAATATAGGAATTATGTGGTGCTTTCCGCGAACTTGATCGTTTAAAAAGGGTACCATCGTAAACCATACCATTGATATTATCAATTTGGTTCGACTCAAGCATTATCCTAGCTTCTTCACTGTAGCCATGCGCAATATAGAGGGCATCAAGACCTTCCGCCAGGTCAATATAGTAGGCCCGTGCACTCCGAACTGGACCGATATTTACCGGCTGCTCACTTTGAAAGACAGCAAGGAAGCGGGTAACATCACCCTCGGCAATAACTTCATAGACGATATCTGCCTTGTTCAAACCTGATTGTGGCCTTGCCAGCGGGTGATTATTAACCATAACGGCTACGGCTCTACCATCTGTTCTTGTTTCAGAACCTATACCAGTTAATGGATAAAAATAAGGGTCTTCTTTTATCTCCGGGTTAGTTACCGTCTCTACCTTCTTAACAGGTTCTTTTACTGTTTCCTTATCACTACACCCTGAAAGAAGTAACAGGAAAGCTGTAACAGCCACAGCTAATTTTGTCATTTTTGTAAACACCCCTATTATATTCAATAAAACCAAATACTTTCACGCTTTAACTCTGTAATTATTTACAGTTTAACGCATTATTGACGGGAAGAGTACTGTTTTATTCATAACATCATACATCCCTTGCTGTGTGATGCGAATGTACGGCAAATGAGTAGAAGAAAAAAATAACAAGCTATAAATAGGATCCGAAAATACATACCCACAATCCTGCAATTCTACTAAAAGTCTTTTTTCTTGTTCGATTAAGTCTTCGACAGGAGAATCAGACATTATCCCCCCTACATGGAGTGGGATCTCACATACGACTTCGGCATCCCTCGCAACAACAATCCCTCCACCGAGTTCTCTCATTCTATTAAAAGCATGAAGCATATCCTGTTTGTTTTTTCCAATTAAAATAATATCACCCGTAGTTGAAAAAGAACTAGCTAATGCCGATAGGTTTGTGGCAAAGCCCTTTAGTATTGTATTGATGCGCCATTTCCCTTTTCGATCAATTAGGGTAAAAAAGCATTCATCATGAGTATTGGGGAGTTCATCTCTTGAAACTTCAATTGAAATCGAATATGGTTTTGTGATAACAGAATTTTCCAAACTAATTCCAAACGGCATTGAAAATTGCAAATCATCCATCGATATTTCCCAATCCAACTCCATCGGCTTAAATCCAAATTCGTCCCAACTAATTGGTTCATACGCACCATCCACTTTAAACCCATCCCGTTTTACCCATTTTCCCTTGGCAAGGACGGATACTGGTGTAGGATTTTCGATACTTGATAAGAAGTTAATATTGGCGACACGACCGGTCGCAATATTGCCATGGATATGGTCTATGTTATAGTACCTTGCAATATTAACGGTTGCCATATTATAGGCATCGATAATGGGAACTCCTTTTTCAATGGCGATTCGAATCATCGCATCGGTGATTCCTTGCTCGTAAAATGTAGCCGAAGAACCGTCTGTATTGAAGAATAAACGATCATAGGCGTCAATACCTAATCTTTTCATATCATCCAAAATATTCGGCAAATCAGGACGAATCGACGAATACCTTAAGGACACCATATATCCTTGCATTAAGCGTTTATAGACATCTTCTCCTGTCATCGCTTCGTGGTCACAATCGGCGCCTAAAAGCATCATTTTTGCTAATGTCTTTTCGGAAGCACCTGGAAAATGACCTTCAATTTGCTTACGCATCCGCTTTGCTTCTTGAATCCAGTGAAGCATCATGTCATCACCATCGAGCAATTTGGGCCAACCTGTCAGTTCCCCGCCTTGAAGAACTGCATCGTGTTCAATCCATGATTTAATATTACTATGTGAAAAAATTTCTTCTTCATTTAAAAGTTCCGTTTGTGAATCGAAACGGCTCCACCAAAACATCGTTGTTGGGCTCGAACGTAGCTCCTTTAGGAGTGAAAACGCTTCCCCTTTTTTCAAATTTAAAATCAGGGCCATATTATCGTTAATTAACGTCGTTGTCCCAAACTGGGACGCATAAGCTGCGAGTGTTTGGGGATTATATAATTGAAATGGATGGGCATGGGGCTCAATGTATCCTGGAACAAGAATTTCATTGGTGCAATCCATAATTTCGCAGTTCTCCATATGTGGAGGCAGGTTTTCGCCAACATACACAATTCTGTCCTCATAAATCCAAATATTTGCTCTCATCCACTTTCGAAAATTCTGATTTAAATACAATGCATTTTTCAAAACAATGGTTGGGGATGCTTTTCCATCCAACACCGCTACATGCATCCGTAAGTGTTTATTTTTCCAACGGTACCGTTGTTCAAGCATACGGTTTCCCTCACTTTCAAAAAACTACTATCTATATATTAGGAACTTGATTTAGCAATAAAGAAAGCACTTACAAAAAATTCTTTAGATACAATACTATCATATTTTATTCTGTCATGCAGTATGGGTTTGATAAAAATTGCAAACATATTGTGAAGGAGTGAACAAAATGAATCTTAAACCAAATATTGGGATTTTAAACGCGTTAATTCGCATTACGATTGGGTTGACTATTCTTTCATGGAGCACTTCAAAACTGGTCAAACACCCATTGAGAGATTCTTATTTGTTTGTTGCCCTGTGTGGGGCGATGAAGGTGGCTGAGGGAATTGTCCGTTATTGTCCTGTTACCGCTTTATTTGACAGGTACCAAAAGATGATGGAAGAACACGAGGGTTCCACCGATTCAATGGATGGTATGGAAGGGTTAACTAACTTAGACGGGGAGCAGATGATTCCTTACAATCCTACTTAAGGAATGTAATTAAAAGGAAAGGCTAGTTTAAAAGGGGCATTGAGCTCCCGTTTTTCCCCTGACCGTCTCTTTGTGACCGTTAAGGGCTTTTTTCCGCAAACGGTGCCTTCCTTTTACCGGGGAGGTGGGTTTTCTCCTTCTTCGGGCAATGCAACCGCCTTCCTTTTACTGGGGAGGTGGGTTTTTTCCTTCTTCGGGCAATGCAACCGCCTTCCTTTTACCGGGGAGGTGGGTTTTTTCCTTCTTC
>JAIMAD010000284.1 GCA_023512145.1 Bacillus sp. (in: firmicutes)
CCTTTATATTTTATAAAACTGTTGGAATATCTTCTTCAAAAATAATTTTAGTTCCTTCTGCATCCATAGGCATAGCTTTGAATTCCGCATCTACAATGGTTTCTTTGTCTTTCAGAAATTTAAAGCTAAATCCAGCTTGGTTATTGCCTACAATCGTAACCCTTATGTCTCCGTCCACAGCATCTTTATGAACGAATCGAATTACATATCGCTTCCCGTCTTGCATACCTACTCCACCGATTTTAACGGTTCTTTTTCCTGCTGCTTCTGTTACTCTTGCAGTGCTACATAATTTTTCTAATGTGTTACCATTCCAGGTCATAATGCCGCTTTTTAAAGTAACTTCTTCTTCAGTCAAAACCGTTTTACTCACAAGACCCAAATCATCGGTAGCTTCGTAAAATTTAGGTTTATACTCTAAAGTTGCACCGCCCTGAATGAGTCCTAAAAGGTTTTCTGCAACCTCTAAAAGCGTGTCTGCCGGGATTGAGTCACCCGTAAATTCATCGATATATAATTTCCCACTACCCAGCACAATTTTTTCATCAGCTGTAGCCATTTATATAGCCTCCTAATATTTTTCTGTAAAATTAAAATCGTATATGGTTTCAAACATCCCTTCGGTGTCTATCCATATACGATCCCTTTTAAACCTTATTGCTTTTTCATTTAATAAATTTTCAATCAAATCCTCTGATATGCGATCCACTTTTAACGAATACAATTCCACGCTAATATCCCGATTTGCAATGCAATTTTTATCATCGGCGCCACTTACATCATTATTTTCTGTAAAAATAATGTAAGGCAAAGGAGGCGGTTTTAAAAAACGCTCTTCTGATACTTTTAGCCCTGTTCTTTTCAACCACGTTTCAATATCAACCATTTTCGACCGCCTCCTTCACTAATTCCTCCAAACGTCGTTTGGCCAATTCTTCACCAAAAATAATATGAGGAAAAGCTTGTGTTCTTCCCCCACCTATTTTGGCGTGTCCTTTTTCTAATAAGTGAGTAAGTCTATACTCCCCACCACTTACATGCCATGTTTTACCTTTATTTAATTTACTCTCATAGGTTTTTTTTACCTTAAAAGCTTTTACATATTTACCAGTTGGTTCATTAAAAGTAACATGTTTTTTTATTTCCTCATTACATTCATTTGCTACAGTATCTACTGCCTTTTTAACGCCCTCTGTGACACTTTCACTGTAATTCTCTAACTCTTGAAGTATTGCTTCAGCTAAGTTACCAATACTTATATTGCTCATACTCTGGCCTTGTCTAATGTCAAATCAATACATGGAGGGTTGGTGTCATATATTTCTTGGACCATCTTAACTCCGTATATCACGCTATCAATTTCGACAAAATCATAATTATCTATGCCAGGTACTTGTGGAATCCGGATAACTCTATTTATATCAATCTGTCTAGCCGATGCTTCAAAATATCTTTTAAACCCTAGCACTCTATTGCTAAAGCCTAATTTACTATATTTGTTTGGCAACCTTTCTTCCTGTTCATCATTGGTAAAAATATTACATATGCCATCATTAAAAGTGGAAAATTCAATATTTCCTATTTTGATTTTCATAAAATCACATCTTCCATTGCGTTTACTTGACTATCAATGTGTAAACTCATTAGTTCGGAAGCAAAGTTTTTCTCCCACATTTCCAAGGCTTGACTATTTGCATATCTAACATAATCAAACAAAAGCGCCTTGGGCATACCTTCCACTGCAAAATCAAGAGGCACGCCTGCAATTGTTTGCAAACGTGCCATACCTCGATTGATCATTCCCTTTAAATTTTCATCTGTTTTTTCATCAACCCACGTTATTTGCAAGTAGTTTTTAATACTTTCTAATAATCCTTCAGGTATTTCTGGCATTTAGATCACCTCAATTAGGCTACTTGCTCTTCAGTCTTTACAACGTTGGTTACAGATACTTCAAGTGTGGCAGGGACTAATCCACTAATATCAGCAAGGATAAAGGCGTTATCATCTAATGCTCTACCGTTTCCATAAAGTTTAGTTAAGTAAACTCGTTCATCATCTAAAAACCTAAACTCGTCGGAAAATTCAACTTTCCCACCGGTCGTTCCTGCTCCTATACCCATAAAGTATTTATCAGCAAGTCCGAAGATAGCCTGACCTTCTGATACTGCAGATGATTGAATAACGGTAGTTGGGAACGGAAATACGTCATGCGAATAAGTACCGTTTACAGCCCTTACAGTCGTTGCTGGGAATACCTTTGTAAAGTAGTCGGTAGGATTAACGATCATAAGTACATTAGAAACGGCTCTAGTCTTCTCATTCGGTGCTTTTACTAATTTACCTACGATTGCACCATAAGTAAGAGGACTAAAATCCAGCACTGCTAAAGCAACCTTTTTAGGGTATACTCCACCAGTTACCGTGACATCATCAGCAACTGAACGATCCATTCCGATAGGCTCGTTTAATCCAGTTCCAGTAACGATTGCTGTTTCTGTTGCTAGAGCAATAGCTTCAGATAATACCCCACGAACATAGGCATCAATCCAAGCAGGACCCACCGTTAACATGTCTTTGCTGATTGGCATAAATGCTGATAATTTACAAATCGTTAAATCAATCATTCCGATAGCTCCCGATAATTCTTTTGTGATTGCTGAATTTAATGGTCCCCATGTTGCTAATTGTGCACCTTGCTTATTTACAATCATCTTTGTTAAAAGAGTAGTGTTAGTAAAATTAATTGCAGCTAGTAAAGGGTGCTCTTCTTTAATGTCTGCAATTACATTATCAATCACTGTTTCTGGGAATGCCGCATTAAGACCTGCGAATGCTTGCTGTGGGTTGCTTGATTTAATAGCCCCCATGATTCCTTGATAAAATTTATCTTCAGTTGCAGTCAACTGATGCACTCCGCGCTTAGCAAGAATGTTACTATCAGATGTTTGCTGATAAGCTTTGAATTCTTCCATTACATTTTGTTGGATGGATTCCGCGAAAGGTGTAAATGCCTGGGCAATTGCGTTCTCGTCTGTAGATTTAAATGCTGCCACCAGGTTGTCTTTTAGTTCCTGTAAAATTAAGTCTTTTGATTTCATAAAATTATACCTCCACGATTTTATTTTTTTTATTAAATGCTACCATTAATTTTTCGGCATTTGTTTTTTGCACTATTAAAGTTTCGGGTACTTTAATATCGATTTTTTGCTGTTTCATTTCATCCGCTACTGATTGCTTAAACCTTTGTTTAGCAGCAACAATCGTTTTGTCTTCAACCCCTGCTATTTCATCAGCTAATCCATATTCTAAGCACTGTGTAGCGTTGAGCCATGTTTGTCCATCTAACAATAGTGTCAGTGTTTCTTGTGTTAGTTTTTCACCTGCTTTGGCAAGGTAGCTCGAGCAACTAGCACTGTCTATTACCTCAATATCATTTGCGGCTTTTCTAAGTTCCTCGGCATTTCCGAATACGCCCATAGATGCGTGATGAATCATCATGAGCCCGTTAACCGCCATTACAACCTTATCGCCAACCATGGCTATAACACTGGCGATTGAGCAAGCGAACCCATCAATATATACCGTTTTTTGTGCAGTATGTCTTTTTAAAAGATTATAAATTCCTAGTCCTTCTTTGACACTCCCACCGTAACTATTAATATATATATTTATATTTTGGATTTCTCCGGCTTTCCCAAGCTCGCTTTTAATATACTTGGCAGATGTTTCACTTTCGATAATATCGCCACTCCACCAGTCCATGCTATCGTCTTGGACGTCATCATAAATATATAAATCCATGGATCCTGGTACTGCTGCCTGTTTAATCGCAAAGTTAGTTTTCATTTATCGTTTTCACCTCCTTTATTTCTAGTCCTAAAGTTTCGATTTTTTGATAATTCTTTGTAATATAATGTTGCTTACTGTAATCAGTATTCAGTGGAACGTCCCCACTTTTCACTATTAATTCATCGATGCTATAACCACCTGAAGCTATCAGTTTATCGAATGCTTCACTTATGCTAAACAGATCAATGTGACGGATGCTTGTGGTATCAACTAGTAAATACGTTCCTTCTAAATAATGTTGCTTACGAAACCTTTTGCGGTTATTTTCTTCACCTAACATGTCGCATATAGGGTCTACACAAAATGTCAAATAGTTCGCTGTTGTAGCTCCGATATCCGCAATATCACCGCGTAATAAAGCAGGCGGAATCTTAAAAGCTTGAGCAACTCTTTCGAATATTTCTTTTGTTATTATTGCGATATCCGCAATTTCACTCGTGCTTTTCTTGCTGCCTTCTCCACCTTGTTCCTCGTATGTGTAACCATTTAATAAGGGCAAAACGGCATTTTCACTTTCAAAATAACTTTTAAAACGGTTATTCATTAAGTCATTAAACTTTGTTTGAAAATTCTTGTCTCCACTTGCTACCGCGTTAATATCTAGGATTCCTTTTCTACCACCACTACGTTTGTATTTAGTCATAGACATATTTAACAGGTTGTTATAACCGAGCATTAAGTTAGATAACAACGCTCTTATGTCTGTGTTTCCTAGTTTAAAATACATTACTTCACTCATTTTATAGGTCCGATTGGAACTCCACGTACCGCGAATTACACTATCAAAATAGTTTTCGTTTATTGCAAACTCATTTTGAAAAAAACTATCAGCGATTATTAACTGACCATTAATTTCTAATACCAAACATTCATTTTCAAAAAGCAATTTAGATACGAGTTCCTGTAAGAATTGGCTTGAATTTTGGTTTTTATTAGGTTCAATATTCCATAGGTAATAATCTTCGCCCTTTAATTCTGTTCCTTTTGAGTAAGTTTTGAATTCGCATTTTGAAATAGAACTCGCAATTAGATTAATAGCAGAGTGTATCGCAAATATTTCTATTGCCAGTTGTTGTTCCTGAGTCGCTATTGCACTTTGAGTTAGATTTAACGTAGTTTGTCCAACTCCGAAAAAGGATTTCACCCAGTCGGTGAATTTCATTTTTATTCTCACCCCCTTTAATACGTATAGCATCCTAGAATAACATCTACCGTTTCACCGTTATCTATTATATTTTCGCTTACGCAAAACGCAGCTACCATGGCCATGAATGGATCTGTTTTCCTGCTCTTTGGTTCAATCTTTCCAAAGGTTACATTTCCCGCTTTTGAAGTAATCATGCATGCATTGTTAACGCTCCACCTTAGTAATGGATTATTTCCAAATACAATGTTATGTGTCACAAACGAACTATTAATCACTGGTGAATACTTCATCTGATCTGACGGTCTTACTAATTTAATAGGATTAGCTCCACTGGTTTTGTCTGTATCAAAACCAACCTCTTGAAGACTTCTAGCCAGTAGAGTATATCTATAATTATCGATAGCGATTGCACTAATATTGTATTTTTGTACTTGTTCTGCTAACCATTCTGCCGGTGTTGATGGTGGGATTTCCGGGCCGTCTACAAATGTTAATAGCCCTAACTCTTTTTCCCATTCTGCCAATGGAGCCTTAATCCGTGGAAGGTCAATGCTTTTTTTACATACCCATGTATGACTTAGCCAATAATAAATACCCTTAAATTTGAATAACAAGCCAGCTGTCACAAAGTCGTTTAGCTTTGCAAAATCTATGCCGGCTACACAAGTGCACCCCGATAAATCTGGTATTTCTTGATCAGTAGCGAGTATATTCTCCCATGATGTTATTTCTACATCTTGATTACCTCTGGGTATATTCATTCGTTTAGTTAAAAAAGAAGAATTATTTACTGGGTCTTCTTTAAAATCAATGTATTCACGTTGCATTGTTAACATTAATTCGTCAAAATAATGCAGCGATGGATTAGCTTTGTCCCACATTGCATGGTTATCTACTTCTATTTCATCATCGAGTTTGCAAATAAAAGGCAACAACCCATTATCTTCAGTCGCACCTTTTAATATGTTTTGTGCCCTTTCAATAAGACGATCAAGTGGACCTTCTCTAACGTCACCATTTGTTGTGGTAATGGTAGTTCTAGGGTTTTTCTTTTTACCTAACCCCGTCTTGAATACCTGGATACTTTTATAATCCTCATATTGGTGGTACTCGTCGAAGTCTACTTTTCCTGGTCTTCCACCATCTTTTGTTTTTGCGTTACTTGTTCTAAATCTCAGCTTTGATCCTGTTTTTTTATTTGTAATTAATTCCTTAGTCCAGGAGAAATGTGACTGTAGCTTTCTCTTGTTTTCTTCAAGGACGTTCCAAATA
>JAIMAD010000027.1 GCA_023512145.1 Bacillus sp. (in: firmicutes)
GGAATAAATAAAGAAGCATAGGCTACTTATAACGGTAAGGTGGATAAGAAGCCGCCGAGATACGGAAAAAAACCGATCATCAAGATTATTAGTGCACCAATAATAAGCGGGCGCTTTGCTTTAATACCCGTAGTTGTAATAAATCCAGCCGAAACCGACAGTGGAACAACCCCCACCACCGAAAAAATACCCGAAACAAATAGGTTAACCCCATTTCCAAAAATCGCCTTCTGATACTGTTTTGGCTTAATTTCTTTTTCTAGCGCAATACCGACCACTAAAATACTGGCAATGACATTGGAAATCAACACGATGGAGGTAATCAGTGAAGTCAACGCAATTCCTACATCAAATTCTGGCACTCCCCAACTGAATAACTTCGGAATCGCGAACCAACTGGTTGGCTCGTAGGACTTCCCTGTTTGGAGTAGTCCGAAAAGATGGAATAGGCCCCAGCCAGTAACAATACCAACGAGCGGTCCCATGCTTTTCCATATGCCTTTTGCTTTTAACGAAAAAAGTAAGATGATGATAATTTCAATTAGACAAATAATCGTAATTTTCACGTTCAACTGATTGGTAGCGGTAATACCAAGCATACTTTTAAAGAATGACCCACTCAGTTGACTGACAAGCAATATTAAATAAACGCCTGTCACAATCGGTGTAAAGAGCACACGAATTTTTTCAATAATAGGTAAAAAACCAAGTATGGCTAAAAATACCCCTGCAATGATAAGGCCCATTTCTAATTGCTGTAGCAGCATGCCTTGTTCTCCTTGGGCGCTCATGGTGCCAAGCAGAATAAAAATGGCCCACCATAAACCAGCGGGACCCTCGACAACAGGAATACGGTGACCAAAAAACACTTGGATTAGGGTTGCGGTACCGGAGACAAATAGCATACGCTGCATAAAGGTCGAAATTTCTAGTGGCGACATATGAAAGGCTGCTCCGATCACAACTGGCACTGCAATAATATTTGTAAGCATAAAGACTGCCCACTGAATGCCCTGCACCGCGGACAAAAAACCGCTCTCTCTTGCCGATATATCATTCACTACATAAAACACCCTTTCTATTAGTATGGAACTGGGGATGAACTACGATCAACTTGTTTAAAATAACATAGTTCGATTCCAAAAATGAAGTAGTTAATTCCAACCCAACTTATTTCGTTACGTTACGTTACGCTTCGCTCACACCACATTTATTATGCTGGTGTAGTCATCTTAACAATTAGTAATCGTGATTGGATGGGAATGTTACCCATGAACGTTTTTAGAGTGGACAAATTCCTGCCTATCAGCTTTCTTATGGTATTACCGATCGAGGAAGTTGGTGAAGATGCACAGAATCCTTACCAAAGGATCAAGAAATTATTATCACTTGCACCACAGGGAATTCCCAAGTTAAAAATGACGGTTTTTTAAATGTTTCGACTTTCCTCTAAATGAAATTCATTGTATTTTTCTACCGCCGTACATCAGGAAGCACGACCTTTTCATTAGCTTTTTAATTTTTCATGGAATTCCTTCGCTGTAATTTTTTGCACCACCATTGTCTGCACCTCCATATCATAGACTACCATAATTCCTTTTCAAATGAATCATGCGATGAAAAAACTCCTTCAGTAATCGAAAGATCCGTGTAGGTGGAACTCAAACAGTCCGTTTTACGTTTTGTATATATATATTTCTTGCAAATAAATTCTCAGTTCTTCTCCCCCAAAAATACGCCTCAAGTCTTAGCCATAAATAAATCTCTGGTTCATTGTGGATTAGCGGAGGATATCTTATCATGTATATAGAAGATGTTTGGAAAAGGGGATAGAAAAAGTGAAAAGAATCGTAATTCTTTTATTGGTGATCACCGGGTTATCTATTATTTATTCACTGGCCATTCAGTCCAATTGGTCTAGTACTGGGAATAAAGACTCACAGGTTGCTATGACGGATGATATCGACAGAATTGATATAAATGTTTCGAGTATGAGTACGAAGATTCTTCCGGAAGACCGTAAAGATGTAAAAGCAGTTTATAATGGAGATGAAAAGCTAACGGTTAGAAAAAAGGGGAGTACAGTTGAAGTTTTAATTAAAAATAAGTGGTTTGATTGGTTCAATTGGTCCCCACTCTCTGAAAAGAAGAAACTGATAATCTATATTCCTGAAGATTTTGATCGGAACATGAACATCACTGTTGGCTCGGGAAATTTGACCTTTTCTGGTCAGTCCAAAAACCAACCTATGGAACTTAAGGAATTAACACTTGATATAGGTTCAGGTAGAATGGTTCTCAAAAACCTAGTCGTGGAACGGTTTGAGCATAACGAGGCATCTGGAAATGTTGAGATTGATTCCTTAAAAACAGAAACTGGCTCGTTTGATTTAAGTTCAGGCAGACTTGATGTTAAACACTATACAGGTGCAATCAATGCAAGTGTCTCCTCTGGAAAGCTAAATATTCAAGTAGATATGTTAACGGATTCCATTGATATTGATGTAAGTTCTGGTCATGTTGGGCTAGACCTTCCAAACAACGCTGACTTCACTCTAAACGAGGATGTATCTAGCGGCAATATTTCTAGTGAAATTCCATTGACCACCACAGGGAATAATCTTAAGAGCATCCATGGCAAGCATGGCACGGGTAAGCATAAAATAAATCTTGATGTATCCAGTGGGAATATTCAAATCCATTAATGCCAAAAAGCACGCGGATTTTTAAAATCCACGTGCTTTTCTTCGGTTATACTTTCGGAGTGTGAAAATTCAACACTTTCTTTTTATGTTTAAATCCATCTACACCTCACTCCTCTCTCTTAAAGGCCCAGAACTTAACGACGTAACCTCCAAAAATCACAAGTAACCAAACCTCCCCAAACACCATACCGTATATTGCTATGTGCTTCTATATATGGAAGGAGAGCTATGATGTCCTACAACCCTTTTCATTTTCCAATCTATCCACCAATGCCTGCAAACCAAGGTTATCCAATAAATTACCCCAACATGAGAAGTTATCCACCCGTGGATATAACCATGTTTAAAAGCTCTGTTCACTCGTTTCGGTTCTTAATGAACCAAGGAAGTATTTTGCTGGATCGTTTGGCAGATGTAGGCTTTGCCCATAAATTGATGACTGCTGCCCAACAAGGAAAAAAAACTGAAGTAGATCACTTAATCAAATCAATTGGACTGAAAGTGACTGTGAATACAAAATTTACGCCTACTGGGGTGCATTTTGAGTTACTCAATCCACCTAACCAAAATACCCTCATTAACTGCTGCACCTTAACAGTTTTTATGAAGTGGGGATCTTAATTGTTTTAAAGAGCTCCCATGTACCTCCCATGAAACTAGTCAACGTTTGATTAATTTTTTTTGCCTCCTTTGGAAGATGAACTTGAATATCCCCTATTTATCTACTCGTTTTTGTTGTAAAATGGGTTTTATATTTTAATATGTTAAAAGGGCAAAGGAGTAACAACGCTTTGAATGAATTAACAAATAAGTATCAAGAACAAACACTTTTTAGTATTACTTGGCCACTCTTTATTGAGTTGGCATTGCATATGGGCATGGGCATCATGGCTACGTTTATGTTAAGCCATTACTCAGATGCTGCCGCTGCTGGTGTTGGCGTTGCTAATCAGCTATTAAACATTTTTATTTTGGTATTTACCGTGACATCAATTGGGGCAACCGTATTAATTAGTCAAAACCTTGGAGCCGGTCGCTTGAAAAATGCAAGACAGTTAGCCCGTTCTGTATTCGGATTGAATTTTTGGTTTGGGATTGCCGTGTCCATTGTCGTTTTCCTTTTTGGGGAACAGCTTTTACGATTATTCAACATCCATGGAAAAGTATTCGATTATGGACTTACGTTTATTCGTATTTGTGGTATATCCCTCTTTTTCGAATCTATCTCACTGGCATTAAGTGCGATTCTACGGAGTCATGGATACACAAAAGAATCAATGGTTGTAACAGTATTTATGGATCTTATCAGTATTGGCGGAACGATCATCGCTATCTCGGGAATATTTGGCTTACCGATTACAGGTGTAACCGGTGTATCGTGGGCCATCGTTGTCGCTCGGGCCTATGCCGTTTGCGCGTTAATCTATCTCGTCTATAATAGGCTCTCTTTAAAGCTAGTAATAAGTGATATTTTCAATGCGAAAAAGGAAGATATCAAAGCTCTCCTTGGAATAGGAATACCCTCGGCGGGCGAAAATCTTTCCTATCAATTATCTCAATTAGTAATAACTGGATTCGTAGTCTCGATGGGGACTGCAACACTTGCGGCACGAGTATATATATTAAATATTAACATGCTCTGTTTTTTGTTCTCCTTAGCAATTGCCCAAGGGACACAGCTGTTAGTCGCACGTGACATCGGTGGTAAAAAGTATACTAAGGCCTTTCGACGCGGAATACTTACTTTGAAAATTGCCATGGTGGCCTCACTACTTACATCAGTACTTATTGCCCTGATTGGCTCGCCCATTTTGGAAGTATTTACGAACGACCCTAGCATCATTGCTATTGGTTTACCTGTATTATGGGCCATTGTTTTTGTCGAACCAGGCCGGGCCATGAATATCGTCCTGATGAGTTCACTCAAATCTACTGGAGATGTCCGCTTCCCAGTAATGATTGGAATGCTATCAATGTGGGGAATTGCGGTTCCCCTTAGTTACCTGCTTGGAATTCATTATGGCCTAGGCCTTTTAGGAATATGGATGGCGCAGGGGGCGGATGAATGGCTGCGGGGCAGTTTTGCTTTGAGACGCTGGCACATGAAACCCTGGGAACGACGAAGGAAAGTACCGATTACTTCTATACACTAGCTATTTATCATTTTTATAAAATATGTTAACAAAAAAGTGGTACCCATTCATTTCTTAATAGTTCCGTTTTAAGGTAGATAAAAGTGAATCTTCCAACAGTGGGAGTTTTCTTCATCCCCACTGATGATTAGATGAACCAATATGGGCAGTAAAACCCCCACTTATCCTTCATCAATTCTTTTAAGTCTTGAAGTGGGGGTTTTACTGCCCGTTAATCTGCGATAAAATAATTTCACACCAATATTTACAGTCCAATTCGCATATGAATTGGACTCTTTATTTTTATTGATATATCAACGTTTTATAAGAAATAGTATCTTTAATATCATTAAAAATTGCAGACCTATTAGCCGATGGACAATACCTGTTAGTCAAAGTCAATTTAAATGTTAATTTCGGGTGCCAACGAAAAAAGAGTCTGAATTAAATGAATTTCATTATTTTAGATACCCTAATTCGACTCCAAATTCAATGACATTTAGTTCGAGTATTTATTGTCTTTTGATCATTTTCTTCTCCAAAACTGAACTACTTACATTTATTTTGGGATACCACTTTTTTCATTACTGTTTGATAGAAACTCTTCCATCTGCTCGCTGGTAATGGCTTGCTAAACAAATAGCCCTGACCAACACTACACTCATTTTCCCTTAAAAAGTGGAGCTGTTCATCCGTTTCGATGCCCTCAGCAATAACGGTGAAATTTAAATTCCTCCCCATATCAATAATTGTTTTTACCATAACACCTTGGTTTGCATGGGAAAAAATATCATCAACAAACGATTTATCAATCTTGATTTTATCAATTGGCAGATGTTTCAAATAATTTAGTGAAGAATAACCCGTTCCGAAATCATCGATTGAGAGGAGCACGCCACGTTCCTTCAATTGATTGAGAATACTCGTTGAATTCTCGAGATTTCGCATGATACTCTCGGTAACTTCTAACTCTAAATGGTTAGCACTAAGACCAACTTCATCCAATACGGTTGTGATATATTCAATCAGTTTGTCATCGTCAAATTGACGCACAGATATGTTTACAGCGATAGGGAAATTACAGAAACCTTTATTCTCCCACGCTTTTTTTTGTTTACATGCTTCCCATAAAACCCATTTACCGATAGGAACAATTAACCCTGTTTCCTCAGCCAACGGGATAAATTCTAATGGTGCAATGAGACCCAGCACAGGGTGCTGCCAACGAATTAATGCTTCTACTCCAACTATTTCCCCAGTTTCCAAGCACAGTTGTGGTTGGTAATGAAGGATAAATTGCTGCTGCTCCAGTGCTTTTCTCATGCCATTTTCCAGTTCCATTTTCCGAATCGATATTCCATTCAAATCGGAAGAATAAAAGCGGAAATTATTTTTCCCACGTTCTTTTGCTTGATACATAGCTGAATCAGCATTTTTTATTAATGAATCCTCGTCCATTCCATCAATCGGGTAGATGCTTATACCCATACTTGGGGTGACGAAAAATTCCTGGTCATCGACAACTAACGGTTTAGAAAATTCATAAAGGAGTCGTTGGGCTACCTGCGTGACCCCTTTTTTGTCCAAACCCTCCAGTAAAATAATAAACTCGTCCCCTCCCTGCCTTGAGACAATCCCTTCTTTTTGAACAGCCATGACTAATCTAGAAGCTACTTTTTGGAGAATTATATCCCCTGCTGAATGACCTTTTGTATCATTTATAATCTTAAAACGATCTAAATCTAAAAACAAAACAGCCAATAGTTTATTTTCTTGTTGTGTCAACGCATCATTAAGATGATGCCTAAACCGATTACGATTCGGCAAGCCTGTCAACGAATCATAATAAGCCATATTTTGTATAGTTTTCTCAGCCCTTTTTCGCTCGGTAATATCTCTTCCAACAATCTGGATAGCAAATCTACCTTTATAAAATATGGGCGTAGCTGCCATTTCCACATCAATCGCTTTGCCATCGAACCGTTTCACCTGAAATTCAAATCTCTCTTTTGCTTGTTCAGAACTTTCCAATCTACCTAATTTATTTTTGATGGTTTTAACAATTTCTAGCGGAGCAAATTTCAAGGCAGACCTACCAATGACCTCTCCTGCACATAATGCTCCAAGCAGTCTCCACCCAGCTTCATTTATGTATTCGACCTTTTCCCTGCCAATGACAGCAATAATATCAGGTGACATTTCTACTAAACTACGATAATGGTCTTCACTTTCCTTACGATCGGTAATATCAAACAAAATACTACTAAAATCAACAAAGTTTCCTTTACTATCAAGTGTTGGAATACCTCTGTCTTGAATCCAACGGACTTCTCCGTCTGGTCGAATGATCCGATATTCACTCGTAACTGCTTCTCCGATTGCAAGTTTTTGTTCCCGCTCTTTTAAAACAGCTAAATCATCTGGATAAATTACCTTTTTCCAAAGAATAAGGTCTTTATAAAAATCGATAATTGAATACCCATACAATTTTTCAATCCCTGGTGTAATTAGTAACGTGTCGGATTTTAAATCATGGGACCAAATGGCTATATCTAACGTATCAAAAATATTTTTTAATTTTAGTTTACTTAGCCGTAGTTCCTCGTTGTTCTTCCCCATTTCTTTTAACGTCCTTATAATTGAAGGAGTAAGTCCTATTAAAATCAAAATGGATGCAAACCTAATGATAATAATCGTCGGGAATAGAAAAGAGAATATCACATCGAGTAGCTCTGTAAAGATAATTAAACCAAATATAAGCATCCAATAAAATACATAGTTTGTTTTTTTGGCTCTCATCTTTTTTCTCCTTTATTTGCATACTTGACTCATCATGAGAACTAAAAAATTGTATTATCTATAAAATAACAAAAATTCACTTGTATAACAATATTTCCTTTAAATAAATGGATGTAAAATTACAGTATATCTTTACTAATGGAGTTAATCATATAAGAGAATAATACCTCTGTCAGTGAGCATTTAGTCATAAAAAAAGATGGTTTTTTACAGTTCAACGATTTGCCAAAACATTTCAAACAAATTGTGAACTTTCCACTATAGGTATGTTGTTTATAGTAATAATGAAGTATAGTGAAACCATAGAGAAACACAAAATTTGAAAGGTGGAATGAAAAATGTTTAACAACTTTTTAAGAGAAAATAAAATTGCCGCTGCTATCTTAACTGTCATTCGTTTATATCTTGGCTATTCATGGTTTACAGCAGGTTACCACAAATTAGTTGACGGGTTTGACGCTTCAGGATATCTAAAAGGTTCGATTGCTAATCCAGTAAAAGGCCCAGAAGGCGATATGGTATTTGGCTGGTATGTAAACTTCTTGAAAGACTTTGCACTACCAAACATCGATGTGTTTAATGTGCTTGTTCCATGGGGTGAAACATTAATCGGCTTAGGTTTAATCTTAGGTTGCTTTACGACTGTTGCAATGTTCTTTGGCTTAGTAATGAACTTCTCTTTCTTCCTTGCAGGTACTGTATCACATAACCCTAGAGACATTTTCTTTGGCTTTATCATCTTGACTGCTGGTTATAATGCAGGCAGAATTGGCTTAGATCGTTGGGTCATTCCGTACATCAGGCAAATAGGCAAGAAATATTCTGGTAACAAAAAGTCTAAGACAACAGCATAATACACCATAAAAAAGACGATTCGATTTCCGAATCGTCTTTTTTACAATAAATAAACAGGATTGACCACATTCTTACTTATCACTTAAGATAGATTGGGGCAATAATCCCCTGAGTTTTACTTTATTACATAGACTCTTGTTTCATACGGCTTTAATGTTATTTTTTGAAGTGGTTCATGTGCTGGAACTTGATAATTATTCAGTAGCAAGTGACTAAACTCTAAGGAAATGCTTTCCAAAACTGCAGGTTTCGTAGAAAGATTCACTATGATAATTACCTTTGCATCAGCTAATGTCCGGGTATAGGCATAAATTTTCGGGTCATTCTTCTCGAGCAAATCATAGGTACCGTACGTGAATACTTCATTTGACTTCTTCAGTTGAATCAACTTTTTGTAAAAATTGAGAATAGAACTAACGTCCTTTTGCTGTGATTCTACGTTGATTTTCTTGTAATTCGGATTTACCTTTAACCATGGAATCCCCGAGCTAAAGCCTGCATTGTCGTTATCAGACCATTGCATCGGAGTCCGTGAATTATCACGGCTTGAAGCCCAAAGAATTTCCATGATTTCTTCGTGAGGAATTCCTTCTTTCACTTTTAATGAATACAGGTTCTTGGCGGCAACATCATCATATTCCTCAATCGATTCGTACTGTACGTTGGTCATACCAATCTCCTGGCCTTGATAAATAAATGGAGTACCCTGCATCAGAAAATACATGGCCGCAAAGGCTGTTGCACTCTCACGCCAATATGCTTGGTCATTACCCCAGGTCGAAACAACACGGGCCTTGTCATGGTTTTCAATGAATAGCGCGTTCCACCCTTTGCCTTCCAGCCCTTTTTGCCAGCGTGTCATTACCTCTTTTAATTCCACTACATCAAGCTCTTTTTTCTTTTCCGCATCCCAGAGTTCGAGGTGCTCAAATTGAAAGACCATGTTAAACTTCCCTTGTTTCTCGTCGACCCATAACTCAATATCATCGACTGTAACACCATTCGCTTCACCAACAGTCATTATGTCATAGTTAGCAAAAGTTTCTGCCTTTAATTCATTTAAAAAAGGATGAATTCCTTCGACATTCATCATCTTTTCAAAGCAGGGAACATATGGTACCCCTTCTGGATTCGGCATGTCAAAATGACCAGCTTCTTTTTTGATATGGCTGATGGCATCAACACGGAAGCCGTCAATCCCTTTATCCAGCCACCAATTAACCATCACATAAAGGGCTTTCCTAACCTCTTCATTTTCCCAATTTAGGTCTGGTTGTTTTTTTGAGAATATATGCAGGAAATATTGTTCGGTAACTTCGTCGTATTGCCATGCCGAGCCGCCGAATATACTTTCCCAGTTATTCGGTTCCTTTCCACTCAAAGCATCTCGCCAAATATACCAATCCCGTTTCTGGTTTGTTTTGGAAGATTGGGATTCGATAAACCACGGATGCTCATCACTTGTATGGTTGATTACCAGGTCAAGGATTAGCTTCATACCACGTCGATGTGTTTCCTCCAAAAGAAGGTCAAAATCTGTCATCGTTCCGAACTCACCCATGATTTCTTGATAGTTGCTAATATCATAACCGTTGTCATCGTTTGGTGATTGATACATCGGGCTGACCCAAATTACATCAATCCCAAGATCCTGTAAATAATCCAGTTTAGAAATAATACCTTGAATATCGCCAATTCCATCTCCGTTTGAATCCATAAAACTGCGGGGATAGACCTGATAGGCAACTGCTTCTTTCCACCATAATTTCTTCATGAAAAAATCCTTTCTCCAACTTTACTTTTAAACCTTTCCATGACTTAATTGGCTGCATGATGACCGTTCAATTAATTTATGGGCAATAATGATCCGTTTTGTTGGTTCATTGCTATTTTCCACTTTTTGTATTAGGTTCTTTGATGCTTGGTAGCCAAGATCAAATATATTTATATCAACAGATGTGAGTGGTGGTTTCGCCATTTCAGCGAGCAGCACATTATTAAAACTAACAATTGAGATATCCTCCGGAACCTTTATTCCTAACTCATCAAGCTTATTCAAAACACCCAATGCCATAAAGTCGTCAGCCACAACTAGCGCAGTCGGACGCTGTTCAAGAGCCATTAATTCCGCAACTCCCTCTTGCCCACCCTCTCGTAAAAATTCCTCGTGAATAATATATTCATTTCTTAATTCAATAGAAGCGTTACTTAATGCTCGTTCATAACCAAGGAGACGATCGACCGTTACCACAAGATCGAGACTTCCACCAATGAAGCCGATATGCTGGTGACCGTGTTGAATTAAATACTCCGTCGCTTCTTTCATGGCACGGAAATTATCATTATCCACGTGGGTAATTTCTTCTACATCTTTATAGGGTTTTCCAATTAAAATAAATGGAAAGTCTCTTTCTTTTAAATAGGTAATTACTTTATCTTCTACTTTAGAGTTAAGTAGTATTACACCATCAACACTTTTTCCTTGTACCATTCGGATTACAGCATCAAGTATTTGTTTTTCTGATTTCCCTGTCGTCATATGAAGGGCATATTCTTTTTCATGGACACCCTCACTAATCCCCTGTAAAACCGTAGGAAAAAAGGGGTTTTGAAAAACAACATCTCCCGAGCTTGGCATAACAAGACCGATTGTTTGTGTTGATTTGCTTGCAAGATTTCTTGCATTCAAGTTTGGATGATAGCCGAGCTGCTCCATTGCCTTTTTTACAGTTTGTTTCGTTGTTTCACTAATCCGTGGACTATCAGCAATTGCTCTTGAAACCGTTGACGGTGCAACCTTCGCCAGGATTGCCACATCTTTAATCGTAACCGTCATTTTCTCTACCCCTCTCAAAGGGAGTCTTAATTATTATTACCACTATTATAAGTTAGTTTGAAAATAGAGAGGTAGATTTTTCTACCTCCCCTAACTTTTTTTTACATCATCTGTTCACAAACACTTAACCTTTCGTTCCACCAGCAGTTAATCCAGATACAAAAAAGCGCTGGAAGGATAAGAATAAAATCGCAATTGGAACAGCAATCAAGACAGCGCCAGCGGCAAAAGTCGTAAATTCAGCCCCGAACTGTTTAGCAACAAGATCATATAAACCCACTGCTAACGTATAATTTTTTTCAGTTCTAAGTAAAATGCTTGCGATAATGAAATCCCCAAACGGAGCTATGAAGGAGAATAAGGCAACAACGGCAATAATCGGCGTTGCCAACGGCATAACAATTTGGAAGAAGATCCGTAAGTGTCCCGCCCCGTCAATTTTCGCGGACTCATCAAGTTCTTTTGGAATCGTATCCAAGTAGCCCTTCATCAACCATGTATTCATTGGAATTTGACCACCAACATAAACTAAGATTAGCCCTAAATGTGTGTCAATTAAATGTGTAAGTGCCGCTAATATATATATAGCAATTAAGGCAGCAAAGTTTGGAATCATTTGTAAAATCAAAAAGGTCATTAAGCCATTTTTTCGTCCCACAAAACGATAGCGGGAAAATGAATATGCTGTAAGGCATACCAAGACGACGGTAAAAATCATTGTTAGAATACTTACCTTTAGTGAGTTAATATACCAGTAAACATAATTCATTTTACTTGTATCAAAAAGCTCCTTGTAATGATCTAATGTTGCATTCTTAGGAATAATGCTCGAACCCGATAAACTCTGTCCTGGATTAAACGACGATCCAATAATCCATGCCAATGGATATAATATAATCACGAACATAATTAGAACGACAAGGTAAGTTAGTGCAAGTCTAGTGATATTCTGTTTTTTCATACTCATATTACATCATATCCTCTTCTTGGAATGATTTTGTCTTTTTAAACTGCCATAGTGCAACTGTGATCACAATGATCGACAATAGCATCGTAAGTGTAGCTGCCTTCGAGTATTGGGCGGAAGTCATCGTCAGACGGTAAATCCAAGAAATGAGAATGTCAGTACCGCCGGCGTTCTGATTGGGAACTGCTGGCCCACCCCCGTTAAATAAATAGATGAGGTTGAAATTATTAAAGTTAAACGTATATTGCGTTATGATCACCGGCGCAGTTGCGAACAATACAAGGGGCAGGGTAATACTTTTGAACTTTTGAAAAATAGATGCCCCGTCAACAGTAGCGGCTTCATATAACTCTTCCGGAATTGACTGTAAAACCCCCGTTGTCATCGCAAAGATGAACGGGAACCCTAACCACGTTTGAATAAATATTAAAGCAATCCTTGTGAAGATTGGTTCAGTCATCCAGGGGAGCCCTGCTATACCAAAAAAACCAAGGATATCCCTATTTATGGCACCAAACGATTCATTAAACATTCCTGCGAAAACAAGAATGGATACAAAAGCCGGAACAGCCCAAGGTAAGATGAACACAGTCCGGATAATAGCTTTTCCTTTCAAATCCTTCTGGTTAACAATGATAGCCAGGAAAATGCCCAACGCTACCTGAAATGTAGTCGCAACAAATGTCCATACCAATGTCCAGGCCAAGACGGAAAAGAAGGTTTGACGCCAAATATCCACCTGGAAAATTTCAAAAAAGTTTTTAAAGCCAACCCATTCAACAAGCTTTGCTGGCGGTGTATGGTAAAGGTCATAGTTTGTGAAAGAAAGTAGGATAACGAAAATAATCGGAAAAATAACAACAAAAACCATAAGTAAAAATCCAGGTGACATAATCAAGTATGGAAAACCATTATCAACAAGGTTCCGATACTGTTCCTTAACCGTACTAATTGATTTATCTCCATCACGTTTTTTTCCTATATTATAGGCATCACGGAGGTTAAAAAGATAAAAGCCAAGACCAAAAATAATCAAAATGATAGCTAAGATCCCATAAACTAATAGAAAAATAGAATGATCTTCGAATGGGATTTCTCCTAAGGTAACTAATCCCCATAATCCAATGTTAAGTAAATCTTTAAACACAAGGAAAAAGGAGGCAGTCAAGACGAGAAAGACGATTCCCTTCAAAAATTGTTTATTATAAAGCTGTCCTAATCCCGGAATAATGGAAAGAATCAGCGCTTTCTTTCGATGGTTGGTTGAATAGGATAATGCTTTAGACATCCTACACTCCCCTTTCTTGGTAGCAATTAGTAAGCTTTAGATGCTTTTTTAAGAAAAAAATGGTTTCTTCTTTAAAAAGCATCTAAAATAATAGGAATGATAGCAGGGCCTCAAGAGTGAGAGGCACTGCTACCATAGGTAGGTATTACTTCGTTGATTGGATACCTGCTTTAATTTGTTCAACAGCAGAATCAAGTGCTGCCTTTGGTTTTGCTTTTCCTGTTACGACTGTTTGAAGAGATTTAGCCATTGGATCCCAAACTTGCCCCATTTCAGGGATGTTTGGCATTGGTACAGCGTATTGAGATTGCTCAGCAACTGCCATTGCACCTTCGTTTTCTTTAATGGCTGGATCATCAAGCAATGCATTGTTCGTTGGAACTTCAGCCGTTTGCTCGAAGCGGTATTTAGAGTTTTCATCATTTGTGATAAATTCTAAGAATTTAGTTGCCCATTCTTGATTTTTAGAATAAGCAGATACATGCCAGCCCTTAACACCCATGAATGTTTTTACATGATCACCATTTGGAAGTGTTGGAAGAGCTGTAATACCAATATTGATGCCTGCTTTGGTATAGGGTTCAAAGGACCATGGTCCGTTCATAACAGATGCCGCTTTTCCTTCTGTGAAAAGTCCATCCATTGCAGAGCCACCATTTTCACCAATAATACCCTTAGGGAATAAGCCTTCAGTGTACCACTGTTGAATATACTCAGTACCTTTTACAGCACCTTCGTTATTTAAGCCAATGTCTGTAGGGTCATTATTATTGTTGAATACATATCCGCCCATTCCGCTAATGATTCCATTTGCGAAATAGAAGTTGTCCCATAGAGCTAGGAATCCAAATTTGTCACCTTTTGTGAAATCCTTCGAGAAAGTGTAAAGATCGTCCATTGTTTTCGGAGCTTCTGTCATTAAATCTTTGTTATAGACAAATACAGGTGTTTCAGAAGACTTTGGAAGTCCGTATAATTTTCCGTCATATGATTGTGCATCAATAGAAGGTTTTGAGAAACTGTCAGTGACCTTGCTGTCCACTTTAAGTTCTGCTAAAAGACCTTCTGTTACAACTTGCCCGATTTGGTCATGTGGCAATGTGACAATATCTGGGCCTGTCCCAGCAGGACCATCAAGACGTAATTGGTCGCGCATTTTTGTAGCCATTTCAACTTCTTTAATTTCAATTTTAACGCCATTTTCCTTTTCAAAATCAGCAGCTACCTTTTCAAGCCAGCCTGATTTATCTTTATCTTCCCAAACAACTAGTTTATCTGGTTTTGCTTTAGTCTCTTCTTTTCCAGTGTCTTTGCTGCTAGTATCATCTCGCTTAGGACCGCAGGCTCCAAGAACCCCTAATATTAAGACGAACATCATAAAAATTGCAATTGACTTTTTCATTTTTGACCCCTCCTGTAAATGTTTGTCTGAACCATAAATTGACAACTGCTTTCAAAAAGCATGAATCGGAGAACGCTTACATTTGCGAAAACGGTTGCGCAACTATTCCTAATTATAATCCATAAAATATAATTTACAACTATTTTTTAAAATTAAAAATAACTATTTTAGAATAGCAAGACCTCCCTTATACGAAAGATATCTTATTGACATTCGCTTTTAAGTAAAATACTCTTAGGATATCTTATATTTAACAGGAGCTGACAGGTTTGTTAAAAGAAGCAATCTATCACCGATCAAAAGATAATTATGCATACGCTTGCGCAAATGGTGAATTACACCTGCGAATTCGCACCAAAAAAGATGAGTTAAAAATTGTGACACTGATTCATGGAGATCCATATGATTGGAGTAATAAACAATGGGTGACCACGACCACTTCAATGAACAAAAGCGGAACAGATCAATTGTTTGATTACTGGTTTGCAACGATTACTCCTCCTTTTAAGAGGCTGCGCTACGGCTTTATTCTGAATGACGGATTAGAGTCTATCTGCTTAACAGAGAAAGGCTACTATTCTGAACCTCCATTAGATGATACCGCTTATTATTTCTGTTTCCCGTTTATAAATAACGCAGATATTTTCAAAGCCCCTGGGTGGGTAAAAGATACGGTTTGGTATCAAATTTTCCCTGATCGATTTGCAAACGGAAATAACGTTAATAATCCTGAGGGTGTCCTTCCTTGGGCAAGCACTGAGCCAACTCCAACCAACTTTTTTGGTGGCGATATGGCGGGTGTAATTCAAAAGATTAACTACCTTAAAGAATTAGGTGTTAGCGGTATTTACTTTACCCCTATCTTTAAAGCCTATTCCAACCATAAGTACGACACGATTGACTACCTAGAGATCGACCCGCAATTTGGTACGAAGGAAACCCTGAAAGAATTAATTGAGGTTTGCCACAAAAATGGAATAAAGGTCATGCTTGATGCCGTATTTAACCATAGCGGGTTTTATTTTCCCCAGTTTCAGGATGTGCTGAAACATGGAGAAAATTCACGTTTTAAAAATTGGTTTCATATTCATGAATTTCCACTAGTTACCGAACCAAAGCCGAACTATGATACATTTGCCTTCACACCTTTTATGCCAAAATTAAATACCGAAAATCCTGACGTTTTGGAATATTTGTTGGAAGTAGGGCGCTACTGGGTAAGGGAGTTTAACATTGACGGCTGGCGTCTTGATGTTGCCAATGAAGTGGATCATGCTTTTTGGCGTGATTTCCGCCGTGAAGTCAAGGCGATTAAACCGGATTTATATATCCTCGGTGAGATTTGGCATGATTCGATGCCATGGCTGCGTGGAGATCAATTTGACGCCGTCATGAATTATCCGTTTACCACAAATATCCTCAACCTTTTGGCAAAACAAGCAATTACGGTGCGTGATTTCGTCGAGAATATGACTAATGTGATTCATATGTATCCTCAGAATATAAATGAGGTTGCCTTTAACCTAGTCGGCAGCCACGACACATCAAGAATATTGACCGAATGTGGGGAGGATATTGTGCGCTTAAAGCAAGTCTATACCCTATTGTTAACCTTTATTGGGACTCCGTGCATCTATTATGGCGACGAAGTAGGTATGTCTGGCGGACAGGACCCAGGCTGCCGCAAGTGTATGGAATGGGATTTGGAGAAACAAAACCGCGAGCTCTTCGGGCATGTTCAGAAGTTAATTAACTTACGGAGGGAAAATCCATTACTTGCAAATGATGGAGAACTAGCCTTTATTTCGCCCGCATACCATGATACCTGTCTGGCTTATACGAAATCAGATGGTGTGAAGACGATTATCGTAATATTAAATACTGGGGAGGAAAAGGTCGATTATTTGCTACCTATCGACTTACACAACGGAAAAATCGTGAAAGATCTTTGGAATGATGAAGAAGTAGTCTTTTCGAATGATGATTTGACGATTTCATTACAAAAAAAAGGGTTTGCAATACTGGAATATTAATTCCTATCATTTCTGGGCTTACTAAATCCGTATATCTGCGAATCGACAGATGCCTGTCCAATTTCGAAGGTCGAAGAAAGTTTTATACCACAAAACTGATAAAAACAGACAAGAAGACCTTGTCTGTTTTTTTATCTATTCAAATCCAGCTTTGATTCAGCTGTTGTTACGTTTAAATAAAATCGGTAAAATGCAGAAAATGATAAATACGCGATTATTGATCCCGTAAAAAAAGGAAGCAAAAGCCGGAATTCATATAAACTAAAGAATAGGATTATGCTACTGCTTAAGAGGATGGTTAAGAACAATTTCGGGCTTCCAACTGTAATGACTAATGCATTTTTCAATGCAGGTAGTAATTTCAAATGATAATGGGAGATAACTGAAAAGAAGTTAATGGAAAAAATAAATAGCACAATCCCCATTATTAGAAAGATGCCCATAAATATGATATTCTCCTTACTAAAATAGTAGTAATCTACTGCCCAGATGGTCCAAACTCCCGTTAAGACCACACCACCAAGAAGACTTTTTTTGTAGTTTTCTTTATAGTATTTCCAATATTGCCTAATGGAGGTTCCCTCATCCTTGATAACCCAATCCCTTGCAGAAGCAAACATGGCAGACGTTGCAGGAAAAAATAGCAATGGCAGTAAAATAATAAGTGGCACTAATAAAAAGACAAAGACTCCTTTTTGCTCGACACCTAGTATATTAATCACGATGAAAACAATAGGAATATTAAAAAAGATCCATAGTAAATTGATTACGGTAAATCTCATAATCCATTCACATATGCGGTAAAATCCTCCCGTCATTTCGGTAGTACCTTTCATTTTACTTCACCTACCTATCCTTACAAAAATTTCAAACAAACTCTCTTTAGCTTGCCCACAGAATCTAATTACTGGTCAAGGACATTAAAAAGAAAAAGCCCCGAAAATATATGTGTCACATCGACTTAACACAAGTCTACTTGAAGGAGGCCTTTTTACATCGATACTATGCCCACCACATATCCGATGGGGTTTCTTCTATAATCACGCTTTTTAAATTTCCAACAGCACGACTAAAGCCTTCATTAACCGACATAAGCGGATCTTCGTGCTCAATGCTTATCACATGATCATACCCATATGT
>JAIMAD010000285.1 GCA_023512145.1 Bacillus sp. (in: firmicutes)
ACTATTTTTTTAGCTCCATTTAACAAACGAATCACCGTTGTCTTCCCTGCTTAATTAGGTCTAAGTAAGCCATTAAAACTTCCATAAACGCCTCAATGGTCACATTAACTCCCCCTCAAATGGTGTTGTCAGGAACCGCAAAAGGACACCTTCACCATTTGTTCATGTCCAGTGAACTTGACTCCAAATAAACAAATAAGTTTTATATTAACAAATTTGTAAAGATATTTTATTCGGCTATATCGGAAGATTTCTGATTTTTGCCCTTCCATTTGTTTTTTGTCACACTTATTGGTGTATGGCTTGAAAATTGGGGAATATTAAATCCAAACAACCATTTTTCAGAAGTAGAAGGAGGATTTTGAATGAAACAGGCTGTACTGAGCGGATATCAAGTGGTAAATAACATTAATGTTTATTATGAATTTTATCCCAATCAAACAGCGGAAAAGACGGTTGTTTTATTACATGGTTTTCTTTCCTCCACCTTCACATATCGTCATTTAATAAAGTTATTAAAAAAGGATTACCAAGTTTTATCGGTTGACCTCCCCCCATTTGGAAAGAGCGGGAAATGCAATGAATTTGTATATTCCTATAAAAACTTAGCCCAAACAGTCATTCATCTTACTCAGTATTTTCGGTTACAAGAAATAACATTTATTGGACATTCGATGGGTGGCCAAATTGTGCTGAATATCCTTCATTTAATGCCTGAGCTTGCTGATAAAGCGATACTTCTCTGCAGTTCATCCTACCAGAAACGCTCAAACTTACCACTTATCATGACCAGCTACATTCCCTTTTTCCATCTCTTTGTGAAATATTGGTTGGCCCGAACAGGGGTAAAGAAGAACCTTCAAAACTCACTTTATAATCCTTCCATCATTACTGAGGAAATGGTTAACGGATATTTACAGCCCTTTTTAGAGGAAAAAATTTTTGTAGCTCTCACGAGGATGATTCGTGACCGAGAGGGGGATCTCCCTGTTAAGGTCCTTAACCAAATCAAAACATCCTGTTTATTACTTTGGGGTGATAATGATATGTCAATACCGCTTAATGTCGGAGTGAAACTAAATAAAGATTTAGTTAATTCTGAGCTAATTGTTTTAAAAGAAACAGGACACGCCCTTCCGGAAGAACGTCCTTTAGAGATATACAATCACATTAGAGGCTTTTTAAACAACTTTTAAACAAAAGCTGAATTGTAGTTGCCGTTTTGAAGGAGAATTTCATTCCTAATGTTGTTAACTTGATATGAAAGCATCCTTGATTAGATATTTTTTGCGATGGACAAGAAATATCTATAAAATGACGGCTCCTCCTCCAGCAAATACGATTACAAGCCCTATTGAAATGGCTGTATAATCTCCATCTAATCCCACAAAAGGAGCGCGATTCCTCCAAATGATAGTGACAATATACCAAGCGCACGGAGGCACTGCCAGCTGACTTACCATGTTTTTGCATTACGAGCGAAAATCCTGCCGTATTAACTACTCCAACACTTGAAACGACAAAAAGTAGTGGCAGCAGAACAATGATTAAGTAGATGGCACCTTCAAAATGGATGTGGGTCCAATCGAATTCAAGAACGAGGAGGATTATCAACATTACTTTAAATAAATTTCGCCACTATCTTCCTTATTAAATAGGAAGATTTTTTTCTTGGATAACTTAACGATTATTTAATAAAAATTTAAGATTTAGTTTATAAACCATTTATATCTTCCTATTAAACTGCAATAGTAGTCAAAGACAATGAATGGAGGAAATTACAATGAATAAAAAACTTTTAGCTGGTATCGGGATTAGCGGAGTAATTATGTTAGGTAGTGTGTATTCCATTTCGGCAAACACATCTGGTTATGAACTTTTTAAGTCGTCCCTAAAGCAAACACATACTGCGGACAGTGCGACCATGAGCATAAAGGTCAATCTAGAAGACAATAACAAGTCAATTTTTTCGGTTGATTCGCTTTATAAGGCTGATATGGAAGATCAGGTAAGTTCGATTTCAACGCAAATAGCAAACGAAACGGAAAAAAGTAATATGAACATGTATAAACAGGATGGTAATTGGTTTGTTATGAAAGACGGAACCGACAGTGTTTATCAAATAAAAAAAATGAATAGTCCACACCACAGCAATACGGCTGAACTTCAGGATGATATGGAGAATCTCATCGACGTGATGACGAAAAATCTTCAACAGCAAATCACAGTGGCAGAAAAGAAGAATGGCAGCCACACTATCGAGCTTGACCTTACCGGAAAAGAAATTCCGCTTACTGTCAATGCTTTAAGTTCGCTAATGATTAAACATGCTGTCATGCTTGAGGATACTAATGGGCAGGAAAGTTCTGAATTTCACATAAAACCAACAATCCCAGAATTGGATCATGATATCACTTTTAAACAAATCAAGATGGTTGCAAATGTAAATAAAGAAAATTATCTTGATCAGCAAATATTCAAAGCTGTGGTAACAGGAAAAGACAAACAAGGTAAAACCCATGAACTTGTTTTAAGTATGGATTTGAACGTTTCCGATTACAATGGAACAACTGTAACTCCCGTTTCGATTCCTTCCGAAAAAGTAATCGAACTGGATATGAGTAAAGGGCATTCTAACAAATAAGAACTTTCAAGGGTAGCACTCACAACCAATCATGCAAAAGGGCTGGCTTATGAACAGTACCCAAACATACTAATACGGTGTGAGCGACGCTAAACATGTTGCTAGGATTAACTATTTTTTTTTTTAGTATCCGACATACATTTTTATTTTTTTAAAAGCTTAGCTTCCCCCTTTCCATAGAAATTGCTGTGCAAGAAAAGAAAACTTTTAGAGGGTGACAATTTTGGAGAAAGCATTGGTTATAACCGGACTGACAAAATTATTTCCAAACGGTCGAGGCATTAAAAATATTGATCTAACCGTAAATTCTGGGGATATTTTAGGAGTCCTTGGACCAAATGGGGCTGGTAAGACAACTTTGTTAAAATGCATGACTGGTCTTGCTAAGCCTGAGCGTGGCAAGGTAGAATTATTTGGAATCGATTTAGGTCTTCACTTTAAAGAAGCGGTCCGGCCAGTGGGAGCACTGATTGGACCTGCAGTGGCCTATGAATTTATGACACCCTACCAGAATCTTAAAATGACGGTTCGCTTTTACCCTGAGGTTTCGAGGACATCTATTGATGACGTGTTAGAACTGACTGGATTGTCCAAACATAAGCATGAAAAAATCAAAACCTTCTCAATGGGGATGAAACAACGGTTTGGTATCGCGTCCGCTTTAATCTCGAAACCGCGCATAGTCATTTTAGATGAGCCGACAAACGGTCTAGACATTGACGGGTTGCTACTTCTTAGGAAGACCATTAAAGAGATCTCAAACGATTCCGGTGTAACCTTTGTGATTTCCAGTCACCACATCTCAGAACTAGAAAAATTGTGTAATCGTTATTGTTTTTTAATAGATGGACAAGCGACATTCTATGAAGCAACGAACCAATCATTAGAGGAAGTTTATGTCAAAAAGGTGGAGGATGCTACACATGAATACCTTACTCGCAAGTAGTTGCAATGAATTACAAAAGTTAATGGCAAAAAAAGTGACAAGGTTATTTCTAGTGACCTCTGCCTTATTACCTTTTCTAATTAAGCTCCTCGTTCATAAGCTCTTCATTACTGATTGGATGGCCTTACCGGCGGAAAACATTAACTTTTCTGTTCTAGATTTATTCGTTTCAATCTTTCTTCCCATCTTTTGTTTCATTGCTGCCACCGATTTGTTTACCGGGGAGGCTGAACGAGGGACATTAATTCAGGTCCGTCCGATAAGTCGAATCGAACTTTTCTTATCGAAAACATTAGCCATTTGTCTATTTCTTGGTATCCAACTCCTGACAGTTTGGCTTTCTCTTATGATTAGTAGTGCTCTTTTTGATCAATTCTTTTCGACTTCAATGATGTTCACAAGCCTTGGTGCGTTTCTGTTATCATTGGTTCCACTTATTGTTTTAACAGCAATGGCCATTTTGCTAGCCCTAGTTGTAAATTCTAGTGTAATTGCTATCTCCAGTATGATTGTTCTCTATTTAGTAATGGTATTTCTCCCATATGTACTACCAAATGTATTGTACCTGCTCCCCACCTCTTATTTGGACTGGTACATGCAATGGCTGGGAAATATGTCTTTTCGATGGCTGATTCAAACCGTCACGTATTTGTGCTCGACTTTTGCATTGTTTTTTAGCACTGGCTATTATATTTTTAATAAAAAAGAAGTATAAGTGAGTGTGGTATTCCAATGTCAATCAATCTAAGACTTTTGCTCTCAAATATTGCCATTATTATCGTCCCGATTATCTTGTTTTTTGTTGCATCGGTCCTTTTGATGGTCGTGTTTCTCGGTGACATACGTGAGTTAGCCTATTTATTACCTGAAAATCATAACTACCACAAAACAGTCCAGAAGGATTCAGTGTTATTATTAAAACTAAAAGAAAAATCAGTCATGGACCCTACTATGTTAATGAGCATGGAGTACCTGGAATCCCTAGATGCCGAGCTTAAAGAGTCAAAGGCCGATCTCGTTATTCGCAGTGACAATGAAATCTTTTATTCAACTACAGGTCTTGAAAAAGTGAACGTAGATGCTTTACCAGGATTTGGTGAAACATCAGAATTACGGAATATGGAACAAATTGGCAAGCGAACGTTTGCGATTAAACAGCATGATTTTTACTTGAACGATGGTAGTAAAATTTCACTCTTCTTAATGAAGGATGCGAGCCCTTGGAATAAATTTGTAAAGACCTTTTTCCCGATTCTTTTCGGCTTATGTTTATTGATTTTAGTCGTGACAAATGGATTGTTAACCTACTTTATGTCAAAAAGTATTATCAAACCGATAAATCGCTTAAAAAAAGCAGCGCAATCAATCAAGAACGGAAACCTTGAGCATTCAATTACCGCCGTTCGCAAGGATGAAATTGGCCAATTGACAGAAGACTTCGAAAAAATGCGGCTCAAATTAATAGAATCACGTGAATTACAAAAACAATATGAGGAAAACCGTAAAGAATTGATTGCTCATATATCCCATGATTTAAAAACTCCTATCACTTCGATAAAAGGATATATTGAAGGAATTCGGGACGGTGTTGCAGACACTCCTGAAAAAAGAACACGTTACATTCAAACAATCTATTCAAAATCAGTCGATATGGACCATTTAATTGATGAATTGTTCCTATTTTCCAAACTTGATTTAGGAAAGGTTCCCTTTCACTTTGAAGTAGTGAACATCAAAAATTACTTAATTGATTATATCGAAGAACTAAGCTTTGACCTTAAGAAAATGAATGTAGAAATTGATTTTCAATTCGAACCAACGAGGAACTTCTATGTTTATGCTGACCGGGAAAAGTTCAAGCGTGTTCTCGGTAATATCGTCGATAATAGTATAAAATATATGGATAAAGTTTCAAAAAAACTGACAATCACGCTATCTGAGAACGAAACCGTTGATATAGTCATCACCGACAACGGCCCTGGTATCCCAGATGAAGCAATACCACTCATTTTCAATCAATTCTACCGTGCTGAGCAGTCAAGAAACAAATTAACTGGTGGTAGTGGGCTTGGTTTATCGATTGCAAGAATGATTGTCGAAGAACATCAAGGTAGCATCCAAGTAGAAAGTAAATTAGCGGTGGGCACAAAGATAACCATTTCATTACCGCACAATTTCCTTCCAGAGGTGGTTTCATCATGAAGAAAATATTAATTATTGAAGATGAAAAAAGTATTGCGGAACTTGAACGTGACTACTTAGAAATCAACGGATTTGAAACAGAGATTGTGCTAACAGGTGATGTTGGTCTCCAAATGGCGTTAACCCATGACTACGATTTACTCTTGCTTGATGTTATGCTGCCCAATATAGATGGATTTGAGATTTGTAAAATAGTAAGAAGTATGAAGGATATCCCAATCATCATGATCACAGCCAAAAAAGAAGAAATCGATAAAATCAGAGGACTTGGATTAGGTGCCGATGATTATTTGGTTAAGCCCTTCAGTCCAAATGAAATGGTCGCGAGGGTTAAAGCCCATTTGTCCAGATATGAGCGCTTATCAATGAAGCAAAAGCCAGAAAGCTTTACTATTGATATCCGCGGCTTATCGATTGAC
>JAIMAD010000286.1 GCA_023512145.1 Bacillus sp. (in: firmicutes)
AACTCCAGACACTCGAATATCCGCAAGAAAATTTAGACACTCCAATATTCGCAATGATATCCAGATACTTTATGTTATAGATGAAATAAAGAAACTACAGACACTAGGCAAGAAAGTGGCTATGGTTGGTGATGGAATAAATGATGCCCCAGCACTTGCCGTTGCCGATATAGGAATGGCGATTGGGACCGGAACGGATGTAGCTATGGAAGCGGCAGATATTACCCTTATTCGTGGGGATTTAAATAGTATTGCTGACGCCATTTTCATGAGTAAAAAGACCATAACTAATATTAAGCAGAATCTTTTCTGGGCACTTGCTTATAATTCATTGGGCATTCCAGTCGCTGCTCTCGGGTTGTTAGCACCATGGCTTGCAGGTGCAGCAATGGCGTTTAGCTCAGTTTCAGTTGTTCTCAATGCATTACGGTTACAAAAAGTGAAATTGTAAAACCCGAGCTTGAGTGTGTAAAAAATCTATTGTGATAAAAAATAAGTTCATTGGATTGGAAAGGGGCTGACATATAATTGTCCGCCTTTTTTCTTTTTTCATTATTGTTTGCTAGTATACTCAGACAGGAAAGGTTTCTTTTATAAAAGCATAATCCAATTAAGTCCGTTCAAATTTACCTTTGCTCTACTGCTGGAAGAGGAACATTTTTTGTGATGTAAGCACGATGTTGACGGAGAACGGCGACAGCATTACGGTATTTGCATAATAAAATAAATTGCTAACTAGATAATAAATAAATACTAATTATTGCATTGTGTTACTAACATTTTGCATTTTTTTATAAATGGATCCCTTCTGCATAATTTCTCGATTTTTTTAAGTTATGATGTAATAAGCAATGATAAATTATTTAGGCTTTCAAAGGAGCAATGAAATGAAAGGGTTTATGAAAACTAAAAGCATTTCTGTTAAGCTGGGTTTACTTTTCAGTGGCGTATTTATTTTTTTGCTTCTCATTTTAGGAACAATCTTATATGGGGTGTTTACAAATTTATTTGTTGATTATATTAATCAGGATTTACTTGAGAGAGGTAATAATCATGCAAATGTTTTGGAAGGGCAGTTTAATCAAGAAACCATTAAGCATGTAATAAAAATGGAAAAAAATGTAACAACTAAAGTTTTAGTCACGGACTCTTCACAAAGAATACTAGCTTCCTCTGTAACTCCTGACCAAGATATGAGAGAGCACTTACTACCGAAGGGTAAAAACCTGACGGCTGGATTGTTGTTAGAAGAGGAATGGCGACAGCATGATTATATTATTAGCGTTTCTCCGATTGGGAGGAATAAAGGTTTTGTGTATATGTACTACCCAGCTAGTATTTTAAGGGAGATTGTTAATGTATTAAATGTGTTAATGGTTGTGGTGAGTATTGGGATTGTGTTATTAGCTTTTGGATTCATAGGAATTATCTCAAAAAAACTCGCACAACCTCTTCTTATGATGAAGGATGCAACAAATAAAATGTCAATGGGGAAATACGAGCAAAAAATCCCTGTAATTGGTACCGATGAACTTGCCCAGTTGGGAAGATCGATTCAATCCTTAGGTGAGCAGCTTCAATATTATGAAAATAGTAGAAATGATTTTCTTGCTTCCATCTCACATGAACTTCGCACTCCTTTAACTTATATAAAGGGTTATAGCGATATTTTAAACAAAGGAATGGTTAAAAATATCGAGGAGCAGAGGGAATATTTAGATATTATTAATAAAGAGGCAACACGAATTGCGTTACTTGTTAATGATTTGTTTGAATTAAGCAAGATTCAGGTGGGCTATTATGAATTGGAAAAAGAGTGGACGGATATCAATCAAATCATTGAAAAAGTGATGACAAATCTTAATCCAGCATTAATAAAAAAGAGTCTAAATTTTAATGTAGACCTCCAAGAAACCCCAAAGATTTATATTGATGCGAAAAGAATGGAACAGGTCTTTTATAATTTAATTGAAAATGCAATCAAATATACAACTCAAGGAGAGATTACTATTCACTCCTTTTTGGAAAAAGAGTATGTCATTATAAAAATCAGTGATACAGGTATAGGAATACCTAAGATTGACCTACCTAAAATTTGGGATCGTTTTTACCGTGTTGATCAATCAAGGTCTAGAAAAACTGGCGGCACTGGCCTAGGATTATATGTAGTAAAAAAAATCGTCGAAACCCATGCTGGTGAAATTACAGTTGAAAGTAGTGAAAACAAAGGGTCTACTTTTACATTATTCTTTAGAAAATAATTTTTTAAAGTTTATAGGCGAGATTGAAAATGAAACTAGTAATAGTTGATGATGAGACAGCTTTTACGGATATATTTACAGCATGAAAATTATCATGTGGATGAAACAGAAAAGAGAAGGCGGATTTTTTAGGAAATTGTAAAAATCAATATGGTATGGGGAAGATCGAACAGTGGATTCTCATATTAAAAATATACGAGAATTGAAATAAACGAGTATTGATAAGTCATTAATTAAAAACGTGTTCGAAAATTGAATATAAGGTAGAATAAGGTGAGAAAATGAAGCGACTAATACCGATAAAGATTCAATTATTATTTATTATTCTTGGACTATCCTTTCTGATATTTGTAATAAGAATGATTTGGTTTCCTCCAGAAGCCATGGGAATGATGATGGGGAAACAGATAATGCTTCATCACATGTATTTCTGGTTTGGACAATTGTTCTGGATCTGGTTAATCACTTTAGGGGTATTTATTTTTATTTGGATAATCCTAAATAGAAAACAAGAAAAAAGTGATTGAAAAAAAGCTTACAATAGCAACTTAGTTTACAATCGTCACAGTGGTCTGCAAGTAGGTACAATTCTGGTAAGTAAAGCGATCACCTTTGAAATTGAAAGTATCGGTGAAGGCATACTATCTAACAGAAAAGAACAAAGATTTGTTCTTGGTTTAGGTGCGTTAATTAGCACTGAAGCTATAAAATTATAATTAAATAACAGGGAATCGTTACTAAGTGATTAAAATAGTACCTTTTACAGACAAGACATTGGGAACAGTGATAGAAGATAAAGATCTTTCTAAAAAAAAAGATACGGTAGTTTAACAATATATCAATAAAAAATAGCCTTAATCCGAAATGTCGGATTAAGGCTATTTTTACATTTTACATTTTATAAATAATCAAATATTAGCATATACCCTATTTGAGATTAGAAACAAGAGACCTATTAGAAGGTATTATCAATGTGAATAAATTTGTGCATAGGGACTTTTCCTATTAATTTCAAATACCTTCAATGATTCTTTATGAACCTTCTGCAATGGTCACAAATTATTCCTTATATCTCGACAAATTCTGCACATTTTTGTTTTAATGTCTAGAACATAAAGATAATTGATTTAGGAGGAAAAGATGATGACAACAAGAAAAATTCTCAAAACCACCGGAATAGCAACAGCTATCCTCGCGGCTCTCTTAATAAGTGGCTGCACTAAAACAACAAATGCAACTACTCCTGAAAAGAAGGTTTCCACACAAAAACAGAAAGAACAAAATGCGTCCCTTGATTTTGAGACGAAATTAGCGGGTGGCAAACTTGGTAGTGATAGTCTTGCATATGTTGGAGGTGGAGCGAGTAATAAAATCTGGGTAATCGACGCAAAGTATCACAAAATGCTAACGACCATTGATATTGAAGGACCTAAGTTGGAAAGAACACAACAAATGTATCCAAACTTACATGACACACATGCTTCTACTTTTTCAAAAGATTTTAAAACGATGTATACAGTAGATTGGTTTGATTACGATGACTCTTCCTACGCAATCGCTCTTGACCCGATTACTTTCAAAGAATTATGGCGGGTGCCAGTAGGAAAAGGTGGGCACCATTCTGCACTCTCTCCGGATGATAAATATCTTTATGTTGCAAATCAATATGGAGGAACGATTTCGGTAATTGATGTTCAAACTCATAAAAAGATAAAAGATATTCCCACTGGCGAGGGGCCGGATTATATTTCTCCTTCTATGTATTGGGATGGTAAGGTTATTGACTCACCATACCTTTTTGTTAGTGTTGATAAGGAGGATAAAATTGCCGTACTTGATTGGAAGAAAAACGAAATCGTAAAGGATATTCCAGTTGGTGGAAGCCTACACGGTGTAAGTCTTACACCAGACGGTAAATCTGTTTGGGTTGCTGTTGGAGGCAAAAAGGAAGTGATTATCATCGATGTAAAAACTCTTGAAATTACAAAACGAATTTCCTTTGAAGGTGGTCCAATTCATATCTCTCTAAGTCCAAATGGGAAATATGCCTTTGTAACAACAGGTGGAAATAAAATTTTCAAACTAGATACAAAAACATATAAAAAGCTTTGGACTTCAACGGGAACGACGATTCCTGCCCATACTGGAGTAAGCCCTGATGGGAATGAATTATGGACGCTAAATCATGGAATGGACCAGAGATATCCTTACAAGCTTGGCGGGGAAGCAATTTCTGGTGTTCAAATTTGGGATACGGAAACTGGAAAGCTTCTTACGGAAATTCCCGGTGAAGGTGTGCCACATGAAATTCAATTTGTCCCTTTCAGCGCTCTTATTGATGAGGTGGCGTTGACCAGTGAAGAAGTTCACTCACAGGGTACCCACTCTATTGCCGAAGCTGGAGAACTTTTGTATAAAAAAAGCTGTGCATCCTGCCATGGAGACACACTTGAAGGAAAAAGCGGCCCAAGTTTAAAAACAATTGGCAATCAGATAACGAAAAAAGAAATTCTTCAGCAAATTCAAAATGGAAAAGGTATGATGCCAGGGAGCCTTGTTAAAGATGTCGACGCAAAGATACTGGCAACATGGTTATCTGAGAAGAAATAACCTATGTGATACAAAAAAAGCTCCAGGAGCCCATAATCGTCATCAAGACATATGAAAAGGTTGCAACATAAGCTGAGGTTGTTGCCAAGTTCCATGCTTTTGTTGATGTAAGGGAGATGATATAAGATAAAAAAGACATTCTTGAGCTCTTAATTAGATCTCAAGTCTGTCTATTATTTTGCTGAATTTCTCTCTGTAACTAAAATGAAGATTTGAAAAATTTGTGAAAACACAACTGCTAAAATATGAACAATTTATTAAACTAACACTTTAGTACTAGTATGTTTCAATTTTGAATAATAGAATGAATGGGAAGTTAGCAACTGTTCAATAGTAGTAAGAATTATTGTTTCAAACTACTAGAAATTTTCTTTTTTCAGGGGGAGTCCTATGGGAAAAATAAAGGTTTTAATAGTAGATGATCATTATTTGTTTATCCGTGGAATCGAAAGTATTCTTATGGAAGATGATTCTCTTCAAGTTATTGGGAAAGCTTACAATGGCAAAGAAGCACACGAAATGGCAAAAGAACTGAAGCCAGATGTCATTTTATTGGATGTGAATATGCCAGTATTGGATGGTTTACAGGCATTGAAAATAATCATCAAGGAAACGCCAGAGGTCAATGTTTTAATGTTAACCATTAACGATAATGATGACCAGCTTTTAGAAGCACTTAAATCCGGTGCGAAGGGTTATTTACTTAAGGATTTATTACCGAATGAACTATTAACATTCGTTCATATGGCTTATCGAGGGGAAAGTGTTATTTCTGGACACATGGCTGGAAATATAATTGGAAATCTTACCAAAACAAATACTGCAAGTGAGCAAACAAAACTGGCAGCTAAAAAACTGGACGTTTTGACACGAAGGGAAAAGGAAATTTTGACACAGGTTATGAAGGGCTTAACAAATCGTCAAATCGCCCAATCCCTCTGTATATCAGAAAATACAGTTAAAAACCATATGCGAAATATCATGGAGAAACTGCGTATAAAAAATCGTGTGCAAGCGGCAACCTATGCATTACAAGAAGGCTGGCTGCGCGAGGCATAAGTTTTAAGATGTTAGTGTGTTAATACCTTATTAACTGTATAACTTCACTAAATAGTAAGAATTAGCCCCATTGGGTGTAAGATTTCTTTGTTAAAATGAACTAGTATATAAATTACCAAAGGTGGTGACACAAAATATGAAACGAATAACATCTCTTTTATTCCTTTGCATCGTAATTGCAATTGTTGCAGCAGGCTGTAGCTCTAAAAAGGAAAATTTGTCTTTGGATAAAAAGCATGAGCCATTACCTGATTATGTTTTGAATACTTCAGATAAGATTC
>JAIMAD010000287.1 GCA_023512145.1 Bacillus sp. (in: firmicutes)
AGTCTAGGATAACCGGGCGTTTAACTTCCGCCATATTGGGCATCACAAAAGCACAGACACAGAGTCGAAAACTGCCTATAATATTATGGCTACCAATCTTGTTGCAATTGCACCGGTTTATACAGATTTATATAAAGACTCCTCGCCGCGAGGCTTGGTTATTTCCGCTTATAAAAATGTTGTCATTAACCACTTTACATTGATTGGCGATCCCGATTACGACTACAAAGGGAACCCAGTGATTGCAGTTCAGTATCGGGCCAGAAATGTGGTCTTAAATCATATTTCAATCAAAGATTTTAACAAAGCTGGGGTTGGTATTAAGGTGTTTGGCGGAGATAATCGTGCGGATGTTATCAAAATTCAACATGTGAAAACTCAAAATTCCGCACCTAAGGCCATTGAGGTTGGAGTAGGTACCGAGGATATTCAGTTTAAAAGTGATGAAGGCTAAAAACGTCAAAGATTATTTATGACGCTTTCCTTCTAGTTGAACTTCGATATCATCAACGAGCTTTTCAGCCACTCTTCGATATAAACTACTCATATGAATGAGTGAGGCTATCATTAACACCTGCTCCAGATAAGGTGAATGTTCAGTTTCATCGTCAGTCACTTCTTCTGATACTTCCTTAATTCTATTCCCTATATCATCTTTAAAGTCGTCGACATTTTGGCTAGTTAGATTCAGATAGCTCGTATAAAAGGAACCTAAATCGATATTCTCATTGATAATTTTTTTATTAATTCCATCAAGGGTTACTTTAATATCATTGATAGAAAGTGCACCTTTTAGCTGGTAAATCAGACTCATTAAGATAAGATGGTCTTTTGAATACTTTTTATTTTGAATTGGAAAAATAAGCTTACCTTTTGCATAGTTATTGATCATTGTTTTGGTAAGTACTTTTTCGTCTTCGTTCCGCTTCGTTTCATTAAATTTACTTTCAAATAATTGAATCACTTGGTCCATATATAAATCAATCTTAGGAATTTCATCCAATGATAAGCTTGCCTCTAAGCCCAGCTGCTCGATAATTTGATTAATAGTTTTCATTTTATTACCTCGTTTATTTTCTTTATATTTTTCATTATACCTAAACAAATGTGTATTGACTAGATGTAATTATATCAGTATGATTATACATAGTTATTAAAACTACATGCAACATTACTAGGAGGCACTAATATGAACAATTACATTCGGGAACCTATTAACGGATTGACTCATTTAGCGGGAGCTGTTTTAGCATTTGTCGGACTGCTAGCAATGGTCATCAAGGCGTCATTGACAACTAATTCACCTTTAGCCATTACAGCTGTCATCATTTTCGGCGTCAGCATGATCTTACTTTATGCGGCATCAGCCACCTATCACATGGTCATAGCCCGTGCTAAGGTGATTGCCTTTTTGAGACGGCTCGACCATTCGATGATTTTTATATTAATTGCCGGTACGTACACACCTTTTTGTTTTATTAGCCTAGATGGAAAAACAGGTATGCTTCTATTTTCAATCATTGCAGCGGTTGCAATAAGTGGAGTTGTTTTTAAAATGGTTTGGTTTACCTGCCCCCGTTGGATTTCTACCGCCTTGTATTTAGTAATGGGCTGGATGATTGTGTTTGTTTTCTCACCCCTTGCTGGAAGTTTAAACCCAATTGGTTTATTTCTCTTAATACTTGGAGGATTATTCTATACAATCGGTGCCGTCATTTACGGCGCAAAGCCTAAGTTTTTAAAATCAAAATATATGGGCTTCCATGAAATCTTCCATATATTCATTCTTCTTGGTAGCTTATCGCATTTCCTTACTGTCTTCCTATACGTCATTTAAATATTGAATCCTTAAAAACGTCTAATTCAAAAGGCGTTTTTTTCTTTTTTATACATTTACCAAATGATATATTTTTATAGCTAATTTTATGAAATTGGTCCAAACTAAATGATAGAGGTGTTTATTTTGTTTCGATTAATTTTTCAACTAATTGTTATTGGGCTATGTTCGATACTATTTGGATTTGCCCTAAACTCATTCCTTATTCCACATAAGTTAACATCAGGTGGTGTAACTGGCATCGCCTTTTTCATTCACCATTTTTCACATATCAATACTGGGTGGATTATTTTACTTATCAATATTCCTTTATTCATTTTAGGACTGAAGTTTTTAGGAAGAAAATTTGTATTGCTGACGGTTTACACTGTTATCGTTTTATCATTAAGCATGAAATTTATTCCGATTCATTCCATTAGCCCCGATATTCTTTTATCCTCTATTATTGGCGGTGCCCTCTATGGTATCGCAGTTGGTATTATCATTCGCCTTGGAGCTTCAACTGGCGGAACCGATATAATTAGTCTGACCCTTGCAAAAAGAATGAACTTGCAGGTTGGCTATTTAAACATTTGTATGAATCTTTTCGTGGTTGGGATTTCTGGACTGATTTTCGGATGGAATATCACACTTTATACTATTATCACCATCTATGTTTCTGGACGTGCCATTGATATGGTTTACACAAATCAGAATAAATTAACCTTAACAATTGTGACGGAGAAATATGAAAAGCTTGCTGAAGCATTAATCGCCTTGCATGCCAGAGGGGTGACGGTAACGGATGCAGAAGGTGTATACACTCATAAACCTAAAAAGGTTTTAACAACTGTGATAACAAAATTTGAACTAAATGAAACGAAACATGCCATCAGAACAGTGGACCCCAAGGCTTTTGTAAACATCACGCAAACATTGGAAGTAATGGGTCATTTCCGTAGGGATTAAAAAGCAGAGGATATCACTGACTGTTATCATTCCACTTCCAATAATCAGTACTTCTTTTATCCTTTATAATAAATAAAAAATCGACTACGGGTTCGTCCATGTCGATTTTTAACTTCTCATCTTCTCATATTTCTAAGTAACTCTTCAAACAAAACTACCCCATGGTTATGAACTGTGTCCTTTGCTCCATATAGAAGTGTAACCCTATCTTTAGCACCCATATCAATAATTTGGACAATAATTTGTAGCTTTAGTTCATCACTTCGAAGCTCACCTTTGTATTGATTTCGAAATTCTTCAAATCGTTCAGGTTTATGACCGAACCATTTACGAAGCTCGCTACTTGGCGCAACCTCCTTAAGCCAATAGGACAATTGCGCCTCTTCTTTAGAAATCCCCCGTGGCCACAGGCGGTCAATCAAAATTCGACACCCATCACTTTCGTCATAAGGTTCATAAATTCTCTTTAGAAAAATAGTAGGCATAAAACCACCTCATTATGGTGTCTGGCACCAAATTAGTCCTCATCTTTTATATCAATGTCCTCTGGGATTGGTTCACTCAATAGTTCATCGACTAGTTGTTTGTATTTTTGTATTTGTTTTAGGTGGGTAGTGAATTGTTCTTTATAGATTAAATACTCGCTACCATCAAAGAGTGCTCGAATTTTCTTTTGTTGGATTAGGCTTTTGACTTGTGCTTCGGGAATGGATAAATAGTCTGCTGTTTCTTTTATCGTAAGATACAATGCGTTTACTCCTTTTTTCAAAATGTATCTGGATTTACAACCCAGCCTAATTTTTCTGTCTAGTTGTTAAATATTATGAGAATGGTCTCCAAGTAGGTTTCACCAGCCCATCCCTGGTCGGTGGTCAAGGAAATTTTGATGTGCAAATCCGCGCACTATGTCTTCACTATAATGCTTTAACAGTTCATTAATAAGATTTTGACTCTTAGAGGCATTCTCTAAATTTGTGATAAAGTTTGAAATTCCATCGAAATCAGAACCAAAACCAATATGCTTTACGCCTCCCAATGCACAAAAATGATCAATGTGGGTAATTAAATCCGTAATAGTCGTCACTCCAGATTCTTTTACAAATGGAGGATAGTAAACCACATGAATCATTCCGCCTTTGGCAAACATTGCTTTTACCATTTCATCTGTTAAATTACGCGGATGATGGCAAATAGCTCTTGCGTTGGCATGACTTGCCATCGGGTATTTCGCTAATTCAATGACTTCAAATATCCCCTTATCACTTAAGTGCGACACATCTGTATGGATTTGGTGCTCATTATTAAACTCAACAATCTCTTTTCCAAAAAGTGTTAGTCCCCCGCCACGCGGTTCGCCAGCCCCATCTGCTGCGAGGTTTGCATTATTCCAAGTCAGGCCAACAAAACGTACACCAAGCTGATAAAGAATATAGAGTTTCCTTATATCGTTACCAATTGCGTCAACACCTTCAAGCGTTAACATCGCACCAATCTGACCAACTTGGAGACGATCAAAATCGGACCATTCCTTCAGATGAACCATATCTGGATTTTTCCCAATTACTTCTTTGTAAAAAAAATCTATTTGTTCAAGCACAACTTGAAATTTCTGTTCAGACTTAACATCCGATTCAATAAAAATTGCAAAGCACTGTACCTTGACTTGGCCCTGCTGCAAACGTGTTTTATTCACCTGTAATTCAGGTGCATCTGCAAACCTTAATCTGCCTTTCCCTTCTTGGAGTTTAAGTAAGGCGTCACAATGTAAATCAATAATATTCATTTTACAAAACTCCCTTTCTTAAAATCTTATCATAGTAAAGGCTGTCAACCGAAATTTAAGTTACAAGTGAAAAAGCTAGGGCATGAACCCTAGCTCCATTATATGTATAACACACTTTAGTTTGTTTCTGCTATCGCTTTTACCTTCACAAGTACTTTGTCCCAAATCTCTGCACTTGCATCACGGTATTTCTCCCCATCCTGCATTGCCGAGAAATCTCCATGCAAAATATGAAGGACCGTCATTCCAAATTCAATAGACAATTCGAAGGTGATCCCGTCTTCATTTGTCACTGTTTCCCGATCCAGACTACGAACATCAAATACGGTAAATCTTAGTAGTTTGTTTTGCTCAAGGGCAGTTACCGTACCTTCAACAATGACCGTACCATTTTTCTCTTTCCAAAGGACCGTACTTTCTAGTTCCCACTCGGATTCGATGTAAAGATGTGGCCCACCTCCGGAAAACTCAGGCGTCCATTGGCCTGTATATTCACTTTTAGTAAGGACATCCCACACTTTTGAAGCGGGGGCATTTATATTAATTGTTTTTTTCACAAAAAGTTTTTCCATTTGTACCTCCAAATTGTAGGATTAATTAATCTGTTTTATAGAGATAGTTCCATTATACTTCAATCGAATTACTTCTCACAGTTATTGAAAAAAAAAGACAGGTTTAAATCGGCGATATATGATCCACCAGCAGTGACAATCATACTTTATTCGGCAATGACTTCTTTAGAAGTAACGATAATCAAGTCTACCCTTGACTTAGACTTGTTGCATGTGGACCCATATTTGTAGAATACTTCTCTGAATTCGTTGTATGTTACCTTAAATTTGTAAGAAGTGGATCTATGCTCCTCTCAGTTTACATGGGAACTGACTTTTTATTCTATAGAAACAACCTTTTTTGATATCATTTTTGTCCCTCGACCTTTGGGAGATACAATAAATCCAGAAAAAGGACTGGATAAAAATAAGAAAACCTGTCAAACTTAAAATAAATGAGTGTTAACCAACAAAAACCCTCAATTATTTTAGTTTCTAAAAAAGGATGAGAGAATGAAGAAAAGTCTGTTTGCTAGTGGCGATGAAGTAAATATCCGAACTTCTGGAGAATCGGTAACAATCATTAAATCTCAATATGTAAAAAATATGAAGCGGTATTCTTACATTGTAAATGAATATCCCAATACATTTTTCTTTGAAGAAGAATTAACGAAAGATTAATCGTTTAAACTTGTGAAAATAAAAAGATTCAAAGGGAAATCCCCCCTTTATGTCGAAAATAATAGATAAGGGGGGACGTCCCAATGAATAAAGCTGAATTATTAAAAAGCCTGCAACATGCAAGTCGAGGTAATTTATTTTCTATAGAGATTCCTGAGGCTTCAAAAGAAGAGGAAAAAAAGATTAAAGAATTAGTAAAAGAGTTAGAGAAGGACGGAAAAATCAAATTAAGAGAAATTGTGCAACGAGAATACTCTGTGTATTTACATGGAATTATTAAGTATGCCTCCCAATAATTGCAACACTTGGATGAAGCATAAAAGTGAATATTCCATCAGTGGGAGTTTTCTTCATCCCCCACTGATGGTTAGATGAACCAATCGGGCCTTTACGGGCAGTTTATCCC
>JAIMAD010000288.1 GCA_023512145.1 Bacillus sp. (in: firmicutes)
GAGCCAATATTTTTGGCAATCTCTTCATGTGTAATACTAAGCGTTTGACTGTTTTCAATAACCGTTTGTTCTAAAAGGAAACTGGCTACTCTTTTTGATAAGGTGCCAAAAACGACCTGTTCCATTACCCACATGACTGAGGAGAAACGGGAGGCCATACGCTCCAATAAAAATTCTTTAACACTCATATTGTAGGTACTTAAGTCCTCGATGACGTTTGTAGGAATTAAATAAATGGTACAATCTTTTTCAACTTCAAAATAGACTACGAAATTAAAATCTTTGAATAAACAAGAGGCTGATAGTATACAAATTTCTGTTTTCATCAATCTAAATAGAGTAATCTCTTTTCCATCAGCAGACATTATATAGGCTCTAATTCTTCCGGTTTCTACCAGAACAAGCCCATTACAATCATTATAGTGCTCTGATAGTTGTGCTCCTTTGGGTAACTTTCGACGTGACATGGCTTGCATTAACAGATCTAATTCATCGATATTTAATTGAGCATAAAAAGGAAGATTATCTTTAATAAAAGTAACTTCTTTCATGGTTAACATGAGCTCACGACCTTATATGAAAAGTGCATAACACCTACCTTAAGGGCTCGCCATTGACCACGAGCCGAGGGCGCTAAGAGCTAAACAGTTATTAATAGTAAAGGTTATCCTTGGATGACTTTCTAATTTTTTTGTTAATTAATCCCTTTATAGTACGAATTATATCAGAAAGGAACCGATTATTTTCGTTTTTCCCTCGTTTGTAACGTAATCTCCATTTCTTGCAACAATTCTGGTGTATTCAAAATTTCTTCAAGCATATTCCCTGTCTTAGTTGTTTCTACCATTTTCATTACTTAACTATAATTGGTTATTTAATTAATAGCATTGTTGTCTTCGATCATTTCTTTTAAATCATTGGCTTCAAACCTAGTTTTTAAATCAAGATACATAACACCACAACCCACTGATAAAAACATTGTGGTCACGATTGCCACAAGATTTACAATCATTGTTAACAAGATACTGTTACCTAAAACGAGGCCCAACGTCATCTCAATCACAAAACTTATACTTAAAATAATCAAGTAAAAAACGAGATAGAGACCCATCGTTATCCAAGTCCGCTTTTTTGTTAGTCTCCAGCTTCTTGAAAAACCAGGTGATTGTCTATCCAGCACGACCGACCCAAAATAAAAGCTCCACCGGGTTAATAGAAGTCCAACACCAACCACAAACGCTACTATTAGAAGTATTGATGAGATGACTCCTAAAAGCGGGGTCACCATGTAGCCAAACACGGCAATTAACCCCACGATGAAAATTGGGATAATGATTAGAGCAATTGTGATAAGTCCAAATAAAATAGTACTGCCAAGGATTGGCCAAAACCGTGAAAATGCTTCTTTGATAACGAAGCCTACGCTATATTCCTCGTTTTTGCGAATATGATTTATGGCAAACAGGATGGCAGCCTCCGCAATTGGGAAAAAAAATAAGCCAATCACTCCCACCACTAGTAAACCTATGACTGCACCAAAGCCACCAAAGTCAATCATGCCTGTTTCTTCAAAACTAGCCAACATTTGCTCAAACTTTGCATCACCACTTTCAACTTCTCTAATAAAGTTAGTTCCAGAAAATAGCTGGGTAACACCTTGAATCAAAAAAACCGGTCCCATGAAAATGAGTGAAATCAGGAAAAAAGACTTAAAGTGATTTTTACTTAAACTAAATGTATGGTCCAGTATTCCCGCGAAATTTTTCGGCTTTTCAAACTTTGTATCCAATCTTTTTTTCCTCCTAAAAAGATAAGTAATAAGACATATTACAATATTTTTCTTCCCTGCCAAGTGACCAATTTTATGAATAAGCCGAGAACACCCATTGCCTTAAGTCGACGGTTGTTGACTGCTTTATCTTCACTTCTTTATTTCGGCTAACTTTCTTCATTCTACAATAACTTCATTCAATACACTATTAAAATAAAAACCCACATCGACCCATTAAGCATGGGTCGATGTGGGTTGATTTTATCCTAGTATTCCTTTTCTTAAAGTACCGAGTATTCCTCCACTAGTTCTTCAAACCGTTTGAGGGCGTTTTCTATCGGATAAGGTGTTGTTAAATCCACCCCGGTCGCCTTTAACAAATTGAGCGGATAATCTGCACTACCGCTTTTTAAGAATTCCAAATAGGATGTCAATGTATCCTGATCCCCTTCAAGAATCTTGGTTGCTAAATGGATTGCAGAGGCAAAGCCTGTTGCATATTTATAAACATAAAATGGGCGGTAGAAATGAGGGATTCTTGACCAGCCATATTTCACTTCATCATCAAAGACTACTTCATCGCCATGATATTCCCTAAACAATTTTTCATATGTCTGATTAAACACTTCCACATTTAACGGGGTCCCCTTTTCAGCCATTTCATGTGTCCTCAGCTCAAACTCTGCAAACATGACCTGAGTAAAGAATGTCCCTTTGAATTGGTCAATGAAATGGTTGAGTAGATGCTTACGAATCTCTGCATCCTTTTCATTGGTTAATAAATAGTTAATTAATAGTACTTCATTTACTGTCGATGCCACTTCCGCAACAAAGATACTATATCGGGCTGTAATTTGCGGTTGATGCTGGGAACTTAGCCTACTGTGAACACCATGACCACATTCATGAGCTAACGTGAATAAACTGTCCAAATCATCTTGATGGTTTAAGAGGATAAACGGGTGTACCCCGTACAATCCGAGATTATAAGCCCCTGACCGCTTTCCAGGTGTTTCCCGAACATCTAGATAGCAGGCGTTTTGAAAGTCCTTTAGGGTATTTATATACTCACTACCAAGCGGAGCTAATGCCTTACACATCGTTTCATATGCCTGTTCGTAGGGAATTACTTGTTTAATGCCACTAACAAGCGGGACACCCATATCATATTGATGAAGTTCATCAAGTGAAAGCTTCTCTTTACGAAGGTGAATATAGCGATGGAGAGGTGCAATATTGTTTTTCGTTGTTTGAATGAGATTCTCATAAACCTCCTTGGGCACCATATCACCAAATAATGCCTTTTCCAACGCTGATGGATAATGGCGAATTTTAGCGAGAGTCACATTATTTTTAATGGCTGCTGAAAGTGTCGAGGAAATCGAGTTTTTTAATTGTAGATAGGGCTTGTAATAGGCCTTATAAGCTTCCTTCCGTTTTTCCCGGTCATCATCTTCGATTAATTTTGAATACATTCCCCTGGTTAGTTCCACTTTTTCACCGGTTTTAAGAGTCACATCTCCAAACTTAATATCGGCATTATTGATCATACCAAAAGTATGACCTGGGGCTGAAAGTGCCTCACCCAATTGGGAAAGGATTTCTTCTTGCTCCTTACTTAACACATGCGCCTTGTAACGAAAAGACTCCCATAAGTCCTCTGCAAAGTATTCAAGCCTTTTTTCGGTAGCTATGTATCCTGATAGTGTTTTTTTAGCAAGTCCTAATAGATAAGGCATAAAAAAAGAGGTTGAAGCACTGACTTTCACACTTAGGTGTTTTGCTCGGTCTAAGATGGCTTGAGCCTTGGTTTCCCTTGTATCTTCATCCACTTTTAACATGGCATATGCATAAACTTTATTGAAAAGAAATGATAACTCTTCTCTATGATTGAGATAGTGGTACAAGGTGTGTCCATCATGTATCTCACCCTCAAAGGTTTTTAGTTTCTCAGCCATTTTTTCAATCTGTTGATAATCGTTTTCCCATTGGCTCATATCGGCATAAATATCTGCTAAATTCCACTTTTCATGGATGGGTACTTCATTTCTATTTATGTATGCTACCATTTGTTAACCCCTCTCATCTCTAAAAAATATATTCATTTCCATATTAATATCATAATCAATATATTCAAAAAAACCTATTCCTAACCCATGTAAATAATGAATGGGCTTCAATAATAACAAGGGTCTCTTTTGCAAAAAAAAAATTTATGGATGTATTTGATTGTACTGTGACGAAGACCCAGGAAAAAATCAACTAATAATAAAAGCAGGTCAAATGTATGACCTGCTTCAAACTTGCCAATATAGTTATTTGTTTACCAATTGCATTAATCTAACATTTACTTCTTCTACGCTTAACCCATGCTCCGCAATATAGCGATTCCGAGGATGTACCCTACATTCATCACAACAACTACGTAAATATTTATGTTCGTTTTCCGCTGAGCAGAGAATTTTTCGATTACATTCTGGATTTGCACAGTTCACGTAGCGCTCACAGGGATCACCACTAAAATGATCTTTCCCTACAATATTATGCTCTTTTTGGTTAACAGGAACGCTTATTCGTTCGTCGAAAACATAGAGCTGTCCATCCCATAATTCACCTTGAACTTCAGAGTCTTTTCCGTAGCTGACAATACCACCCTCCAATTGCGACACGTCTTCAAAGCCCTCTTGTAGCAGCCAACCAGAAAACTTCTCACAACGAATACCGCCTGTGCAATAGGTAAGAATCTTTTTTCCTTCGAAAGCCTGCTTATTCTCCCTGATCCATTGTGGCAAATCGCGAAAATTAGTAATAGCTGGTCGAACCGCATCCCGAAAATGACCAAGGTCGTATTCATAATCATTACGAGCATCAATCACGACCGTATCCTCATTTTTCATTTCCGCAAAAAATTCCTTCGGTTTCAAATGCTTTCCCGTCTGGACATTTGGATTGACATCATCCTCCAAACGGAGTGAAACGAGTTCAGATCTGTACCGCACATGCATTTTTTTGAAAGCATGCTCGCATGCTTCATCAATTTTGAAGATTGTTCCTTTAAAAAGAGGATGCTCCTCCATAAATTTCATATAGTCATCCGTCTGTTCTACGGTGCCTGAAACCGTTCCGTTAATCCCTTCCGCGGCAATAATGATTCGACCTTTTAGGTCCAATTCTTTACAGTAGTCAAGATGATCTTGGGCAACTTCTTCGGGATTGTCAATTGTTACATAGTTATAATACAACAACACTCTATATTCTTGATTCATGGTTACCACCTTTAATAATTATAAAATAAAACGAATTTAACTCAGGTTTTTACTATTAACCTTATTACTATATCAAAAAACAGCAATGATTTTCAAATATTTTCATCTAAAAACAGCTATAAAGGTGGATATTACCAGCCCTTACTGTCCACCTTTTCTGTTACACTTTTTAGTGACGAATAGTAAGGAGGAATTAAGTCCTATGAAAAAACGCTGTCTTCTCCTTACACTGGTAATTGCGATTACTTTTATTGGTGGAATTACTACAGGAGTATTATACTCAACAAACAATGTGAAGAATGAGCGTGAACATACGCTAAAAATAGATAAAGCACCAAAATCGTCAATAAGGCCGCAAACGAAAGAATTACCAAAAGTGGAAAAAGCACCTTCAAAGGTCCTCATCGGTTATGTACAGGATTTCCGTGATCCAAATGTGGTTGATTACTCCAAATTAACGCATGTAATCTTCTCCTTTGCCCATCCGACCAAGGACGGAGGGATATTGCTTAACGGCGACCCTGCATTAAAAAATTTACGCACAGTCGTTGCCAAAGCAGAAAAATATGACACAAAGGTGATGTTAGCTGTGGGCGGATGGTTTCACATCAATGGCGGCGAATCGTATGACTATTTTAAGTCAGCTATCTCAAATCCAACAGCTAGGACGAAGCTAGTTAATGAGCTTACAAGTATCGTAGAACGTGAAAAGTTAGATGGAATTGATATCGATTTTGAACATCCTCGTACGGGTTCAGATGTTCAAAATCTTACGGTCTTTACGAAAGAGCTAAGCGCACAGCTTCACCCTAAAAAGAAGGAATTATCCATTGCCGTCTATTCAAAAATTCATGCTGAAACTTTAACTGAGGTTGGTTTTGTGAAATATGAACCATCGTTGTTTAAGGAAGTTGACCATGTAAATATCATGGCCTATGACGGTCAATGGGACGGCAGTTACAATGCAGCTAATTTATCGCCCTATCCATTTACGGAGAAAATCGTAAACTATTGGTCAAACCTGTTTGAAACAAACAAACTACCAAAAGAAAAACTAGTATTAGGGGTTCCCTTTTATGCCCAGCCAGAAGACGCTACTATCAAGCAGGTATCA
>JAIMAD010000289.1 GCA_023512145.1 Bacillus sp. (in: firmicutes)
ACTCTGTCCCAAAATGCAATTTCAATGTTTTTGCCATTATGTTCACCTCCTATCACGTTTTATATAGATAAATGGGGGCTTGAAGGACGTGGGCGGAGAAAATAAATATGGTGTCAGGTACCAGTGGGTAAAAAGTCAAATCAGGACCAAGGTCGGTCTTGCCATTATTTTTTAAATACTAAATAAATTTGTTATTTGTTCCCATTATGATAAACTTTAAGAAAATGGATTAAATGTTTGGGGGAGTAAAGTGTGAAGGTACGGAAAGCGATTATACCTGCGGCAGGCTTAGGAACGAGGTTCTTGCCAGCGACAAAGGCGCAGCCGAAAGAGATGTTACCGATTGTTGATAAGCCGACATTACAATACATAATTGAGGAAGCAGTTGAATCGGGGATTGAAGAGATTTTAATCATTACCGGAAGAAATAAGAAGTCGATTGAGGATCATTTTGATAAATCCGTTGAGCTGGAGCTAGAATTGGAAGCACGCGGTAAGCTTGAACTCTTGGAAGAAGTTCGGAAAATATCTAATATGGTTAATATCCATTATATCCGTCAAAAAGAGCCAAGAGGTCTCGGCCATGCCATTCATTGTGCTAAGAGCTTTATTGGTCACGAACCTTTTGCTGTATTACTAGGCGATGATATTGTTTATTCTGAAAAGCCCTGCTTAAAACAATTGATCGAAAAGTACGAGGAGTATAAAACAACGATTCTAGGTGTACAAGAAGTAGCGCCGGAGGATGTTAGTAAATACGGGATTATTGCTGGGATGTTTATCGAGGATCGCGTATATAAAGTCAAAGAGTTAGTTGAAAAACCAACATCCGAAAATGCTCCTTCTAACATTGCCATCCTTGGCAGGTATATTATTAATCCTGCCATCTTTGACATTTTAGAAAATACTAAACCAGGTAAGGGCGGCGAAATTCAATTAACCGATGCCCTTAAAGAGCTAGCCCTAAAAGAGGCGATGTATGCCTATATTTTTGAAGGCAGAAGATATGACGTTGGCGACAAGCAAGGTTTCCTCCAAGCAACCGTTGATTATGCTTTAAGGAGACCGGACCTACGCGAGGAGTTTCTAAACTACTTGGTAGGTACAGTGGAAAGTGAAAAGAGTGCTTCACATATTAAATAAAGTGAATTAGGTGCCTAACACTGTGGTGTCAGGCACCATTTTTGATTAAATTAAGAGTAAGAAAGGGCCAACGTCAGATTCCCTGAGCGTTGGCCCTTTCTTACTCTTATATGCTATTTTGCTACCAAAAGTTTTATTTGTTTACTTTCAATTCTTCTGAAAGGTTACCAGTAGTGACACCTTTTGATTCTATAAATAACTGTATTCGTTTCAGCGCTTCTTGAAGCTGTGGCATTGAGGCAGCGTAGGAACAACGAATATACCCTTCACCGCTTTCACCAAAGACATTGCCTGGAACGACCGCGACATTTTTGCTCATCAGCAGTTCTTCGGCGAATTGTTCGGAGGTAAGGCCTGTTGCTTTGATTGAAGGGAAGACGTAAAAAGCGCCACCAGGTGTGTGACAGTCTAAGCCCATTTTATTTAACGTGTGCACCATATAGTTTCGTCGCATCCGGTAGCTTCTTTTCATCGATTCGACTTCGTGAAAGGTGTTGCGGAGTGCTTCGATTGCGCCGTGCTGAAGCATATGCGGCGCGCACATGGTCGTATATTGGAAAATTTTAAGCATCACTTCCACAAATTCCTTAGGGGCAGCGAGCATCCCTAAGCGCCAACCAGTCATTGCAAATCCTTTTGAAAATCCGTTGATTAATATAGTTCTTTCATACATCCCTTCGATTGCGGAAAAACTTGTATATGATTCATCGTAGGTCAATTCTGCGTAAATTTCGTCGGAAACAACGATTAAATCATGCTTTTCAATGATTTTTGCAAGTTCGAGCAGTTCCTGTTTGTTCAAGGTACTGCCTGTTGGATTGTTAGGGGAACACAACAAAATCGCTTTCGTTTTTTCGGTAATTGCTGCTTCTACTTGTTCCGGCGTTAATTTAAATCCGTTTGCGGCCGTTGTTGAGATGGCGATTGGTGTTCCGCCGGCGATTGCGACCAAGGGACCATAGGAGACAAAGGCTGGTTCGACAATCAGGACTTCATCTCCTTCGTTTAAAATGGCCCGAAAGGCTAGGTCGATTGCCTGGCTCGCGCCAACAGTGACAATAATTTGATTTTCAGGAGCATAGTGGACTGAAAATCTAGAATTTAAATAATTAGATATTTCTTGCCTTAATTCAAACAAGCCTGCGTTCGCCGTGTAGGAGGTATAGCCTTGTTCCATCGATAAAATGGCTGCTTCCCTAATATTCCAAGGTGTGATAAAGTCTGGTTCACCGACGCCTAAGGAAATCACGTCCTTCATCGTGGCGGCCAGATCAAAAAACCTTCTTATTCCTGATGGTTGTAACTCTTTCGCTGTTTTTGAAAAATAAGAAGCAACATCCTTCTTCATGGTGTAATCACCATTCTTCGGTCTTGAGCATCGCTGACGCCAAAAACCACTCCATCATGTTTGTATTTTTTTAACATGAAATGTGTCGTAGTGGATATCACGTTTTCGATTGTGGCTAATTTTTCCGAGACAAAGGTGGCAATTTCATTCATCGTTTTTCCTTCAATGGTGATTGACAAATCGTAAGCACCAGACATGAGGTATAAGGAGGTCACTTCGGGAAAGCGATAAATTCTTTCGGCGACTGCATCGAATCCCACGCCCCGCTTCGGAGTTACCTTTACATCGATCATTGCGATAATATTTTCTTGCCCCTCGACTTTACTCCAATCGATTAATGCTGGGTAACTGACAATGACTTTTTCATCTTCTAATTTTTTTATTATATTTTTGACTGTTTCCTCGCTACTGAGGACCATTAAAGCAATTGTTTCTGCGGATATTTTGTGATTTTCTTCGATTGTTTTTAAAATTTCCAGTTCTTCGCTACTTAGTTTCATCTAAAACATCCTCCAATATAAAATATCTCGCTTATTGTTAATTTTAATAGACGAGAGCATGATACTCAAATATAAAGGTTAAATAAAGTGATTTTTCATAGTTATTGATTAGTTCGCGGGCTAAGTGAACTAATTTACATGAAGTGAAAAATCTGGCCGTTCACGACAAAGGTTTTGCTCCACTATTTATAAAAATCTAGTAGTCACGTGGGCTGAAGCTATATTTAATTAACCGTTTGATCAAGAACGGTGGCCATTTTTCACACTAAAAAACCGAGCAACTTTGCTCGGTTTCCTCATTTATTATTGGGGCAAAAAGGCAAGTTGATAAAAGAATAGGACAGCGAATAAATAAAGGAGTGGGTGCACTTGACGCCATTTTCCTTTGACTAGTTTTAGGAGCGGGTAGCTGATGAAACCAAGGGCAATTCCTGTTGAGATGCTTGATGTAAGCGGCATGCTCAGGATAACTAGGAAGGCAGGAAAGGCTTCTTCCAGTTCGTCCCAGCGGATTTTCGAGATGCTTGTCATCATCAGACTACCGACAATGATTAGTGCGGGTGCGGTAATCGCCGCAAGCCCTGACACTGCGCTCACGAGTGGACCAAAGAAAGCAGCGAGAATAAACAGGACGGCAACGGTAAGGGATGTTAAACCGGTCCGGCCTCCGGCAGCAACGCCTGCGGATGATTCAATATAGGCAGTAGTCGGGCTTGTCCCAAACATGGCCCCAACAACTGTTCCAAGAGAATCTGAGAGTAACGCTTTGCGCGCGCGCGGCAATTTGTCGTCCTTCATTAAACCTGCTTGGTGCGCGACCCCAATCATCGTCCCAGTGGTATCAAAGATGGTAACTAGAATGAAGGAAAAGACGACTGCATACAGGCTGTTTTCGATGACGGCAGTTATTGCTGTGAATGGATTCACGACAATCAGTCCCTCGGGAAGTGAAGGAAGTGACATGAATCCTTGGTCGAAGGAAAGTTGGCCAGTAAAGAAGGCGATTATTCCGGTAAGAATCATACCAAAAAATATCGCACCATGAACTCTCAAGACCATCAAGATAAGTGTGATGGCTAACCCGGCTAAGGCCAAACTAGCAGATGCTTCGTGAAGATCGCCCAAACCAACAAGATTGTTAGGATGTGCGGTGATGATCTTTGTTTGACGTAAGCCGATAAAAGCAATAAATAAGCCGATTCCGGCGGTAATCCCATACTTGAGATTATTTGGGATGGCTTCAATTAATTTTTCTCGAAAGGGTGTTAAAGATAAAATGACAAAGATAATACCGGCGACAAAAACCGCAGCGAAAGCAGTTTCGTAGTTCAGGTTTTGATTGGTGCCGACGACAGAATATGCGAAGTAGGCATTAAGTCCCATTCCGGGTGCGATGGCGATGGGATAGTTTGCAACTAAGGCCATCCACAGTGTTCCAACAACGGTAGCGATGATGGTTGCAGTGAATACTTGTTGGAACGGAACGCCAGCATCGGCAAGAATGATCGGGTTAACAACGACAATATATACCATGGTGAAGAAGGTCGTGATACCCGCTAGTAGCTCTCTTTTTGTATTTGTATGATTTTCTTGTAGTTTAAACATGAATAGTTCCTCCAAAACACGAACATTTTTTTAACACGTTTAATATATTATTCGTTTTAAGGTTAAATTTCAAGAGTTAATTTAGTTTACCCACTACCTTCCCATTGTACGCTAGTTATTATAAGACTCTTTTTTAAAAAATCCCTCCATTTATTAAGGGAATTCTGAACAGCAAAAAAGAGTAGTCTCCCAAGTGGAAACTGCTCTCCCATTCATAAAGTTAAATGGAAAACGGTAATTTCTGGCCTGCAAAAAAAGCGAATCGCGATGTTGGTCGTACCAATCCCACGATTAACGTACAGGGGCATTTTACTTTCTCCAACCTGGTATAATCCATCCTCATATTTTCTGGCATGTTTCTGTTTAATAATTGGCCCGTAAAAAGGGATGCGGACTTGGCCTCCATGTGAATGCCCTGAAAACTGTACACCAATCGGATGCAGGCAACTTTCATCGGCAATATCGGGTTCATGGGCAAGGAACAACACACAATCATCATCGGATAATCCTGTGACTGCTTGTCCTATATTTGGTCTGCCATACATCACATCATCAATGCCGGCAATATAAAGACGTTGGTGGTTGGATTCGATAAAATGGTGATTATTTAGTAATACCTGGAATTGTGATTGCTCTAATACCCGCACTACTTGGAATATGTCCGAGTAATCATGGTTACCTACGACTGCCCATTTTCCGCCGCGATTTGCTTTTAACGCTTGCAGTAATGGGATAGAAAGTTCTGGTTCCTTATTTCCGGCCTCGATAAGATCGCCAGTAAAGAAAATAATATCTGGGTTCACATCATTAATCGTCTTAACAACAGCTTGGAAATCCTCAACCCCATAGTGAAAACCGAGATGTATATCACTGAATTGAACAATTTTCCAACCTTCAAAAGCTGCCGGAAGGTTTTTTACTTTTAAATGAACCTCGTTTATTTGATACCAGAAGCGTTCTGCCTCGAAAGAGTATGTCCCCATAAGTAATCCAGTTGCCATTAAGCCAAAAGTCATTTTTCCGCCTTTTTTTAAAAAAGAACGGCGCGTAACCGGTTTCTCTCCAGTTTGAAATTCATTCATTAGTTCCTCCTTCCAAACACATGAGCTCTCTTTTTGGTGCTGAACGTCTAATTTTATACACTCTTGATAAAAACTCTTCTAGAAGTAATTCTGCACTTTCCTGGAGATTCCTTTTCATTAACTAGAATTCTCTACTTTGGGGAATGGAAATAGTTTGCTTATTGTCTTCTTTCATATGATACGGAGGTAAATCATAAGGAGTCAAGGCACCAGTTAAAGAGCCAAGTGCCGTACTACTTTTTAAAAGGAAGGCTGTGTTAAACTTGTCTGTTGATTTCCGCTCCATGCACTTCGCTTTCCGCGGGCGTGCCGGTGAGCCGCATCAAAGCTTCGCTCCTGCGGGGTCTCCCCTGCCCCGTACTCCCGCAGGAGTCTCGTGCATTCCGCTCCAATCAACAGA
>JAIMAD010000290.1 GCA_023512145.1 Bacillus sp. (in: firmicutes)
GGACAATAGACATAGTAGTACTAAGAAAAGCGCAAGCCCCCGTTTAGTGGTAGGTTCGGACTGGAGCGCTTCGACTAAGATAAAGGAAACAAGGAAGAGCGATTAGATTCAGGTGGTGACTTATTGAAGGGAGAAGAGCGAAGTCTACTAGCAGTACGGGCGCTGCGCTGGATATTTATTGAAGTTTTATGATATAAATTCTGATAATATGACAAATGCAAATTCTCTTCTTTAAGGGTGGGAAAATTACGATGATAAAACTTCCATTGATCATTATGATTCTCTTTATTTTTATTTCCTTTTTTCTTCATATACTATCATTCCTAAAAATTTTTCCCCTATTACTCAGCACACCCATTTTATTTATTTCTATTTTCATCTTCATCTTTTATCTAAATGATCACAAACGATTTAAAGGATTCTAAAAAGGGATGATTGCCACCTAGGCACCATCCCTTTTTTCTTTTATGACAACAATTGTTCCAGTTCATTTAGTTTTTCTTCAAATACCTTACAAGCATCTTTAACAGGATCTGCACTGGTCATGTCGACCCCTGCTTTCTTCAACACTTCAATCGGGTAATCCGAGCTCCCAGCGCTAAGGTAGTCGATATAACGTTTCACCGCTGGCTCCCCTTCTGCTAAAATCTGTTTGCTCAAGGCAGTAGCTGCACTGAAGCCTGTTGCGTACTGGTAAACATAATAATTGTAATAGAAATGGGGAATTCGTGACCACTCTAAACCAATTTCCTCATCAAGGACAATATCCTCTTCACCGAAATACTTCTTATTTAATGCGTAATAGCTTTCTGTTAATGCGTCTGCTGTTAATGCTTCGTTATTTTGAGCCTTTTGATGAATAAGATGCTCGAATTCTGCAAACATGGTTTGACGGAACACAGTACCTCTAAACCCTTCTAAATAATGATTGAGGAGATAAATCCGTTTTTGTTCATCCTCAATTGTTTTTAATAAATGATCATTTAGAAGTGCTTCGTTACATGTTGAGGCTACTTCAGCAACGAAAATAGAATAGTTTCCATACGGATAAGGCTGTGATTTCCGTGTATAGTAACTATGCACAGAGTGGCCAAATTCATGGGCAAGGGTGAATAAATTATTCACATTTTCCTGCCAGTTCATCAGGATATATGGATGGGTTCCATACGCTCCCGAAGAGTAAGCACCGCTCCGTTTCCCTTTATTTTCATGAACATCGACCCAGCGATTTTCAAAGCCCTCTTGTAAAATTTTTGAGTATTCCTCACCTAATGGCGCTAATCCTTTGATGATTAAATCCTGTGCCTCACTATATTTAATTTCCATTTTCACATCTTTTACAAGCGGTGTATACAAATCATACATATGGAGCTCATCTAAAGCTAATACCTTTTTCCGCAACTTTATATAACGATGTAACAAATGAAGATTATCGGTAACTGTATTGACAAGGTTATCATAGACACTTTCCGGAATATTGTTACTCGATAGTGCAGCATGTCTTGCGGAATCATACTTTCTTATTCTCGCATTGAAATTATCCTTTTTCACGTTGCCGCTCAATGTGCTAGCAAAGGTATTTTTAAAATTACCATAGGTTTTATACACGGCCATAAAGGCATCACGCCTTACACGCTGGTCATCACTTTCCAAGAATCGACTATAACGGCCATGGGTAATTTCAACCTCTTCCCCGTTCTCATCTTTAATTGATGGGAACTGCAAGTCAGCATTATTTAGCATTCCAAACGTATTACTAGAAGCGTCCATCACTTCGCTCGCTTCTGCTAACAATGCTTCCAGTTCTGCTGTGAGAACATGCGGCCTTTGCAGATTAATCTCGGCGATCGCCTGCTCATAAAGCTTTAATTCGGACTTTTCATTCAAAAAGCTCGTTACTTGGTTTTCATCCATGGAAAGAATCTCCGGAACAATAAAAGCCAACTGACTTCCTGCTTGCGAATATAGATTTTTCATCCTGTCATCTAAGCCTTGGTAAAAGGAGTTCGTCGTGTCTTGATCATAGCGCATATGTGAATATGTATAAAGCTTTGCAATTCGCTCGAGTAGCTTATCTTGGAATTGAAGAGCATTATATAGTGTTTCTGCACTTTCCGCTAATTTCCCTTGAAATTCTTTAATTCCTGGAATTTGATCTTTTACCGATTGAAACTCTTTTTCCCATACCTGGTCATCCGCAAAAATATCTTCTAATTTCCATGTATCTTCAACAGGGATCTCACTTCTTACTGGAAGCGACTTAACTGCCGTTTCGTTTGCCATCATCCATCCTCCATTCAAATTAGGCTTGCAAAAGTAATACACTCTTAATTATATTCGTTTCATCAACCTATTTCCCTTTTTTAAACTGTAGAAAAGATTTTAACTCCCCTTTTATTATGCCCATTGCCTTGTTTTCATTAATATTTAGAGAGTGAACGACAATAATTTTTGAAGAAAATTATTCTTTGCCTCTTCCCTCTCTCGATTTGACTTGGGAATAATAATTTTTCGCAGCACTTGAAAAGTCGTGGATCCCTTTTGATTTAAAATCTTCAGTTTCTCTAAGTGTTGTAGATATTCGATGACGGCCAAAAAGGGATTAAACGATTTTAGCTGTGGTAAATTTCGAAGGATAATATCATTCCTGCTGATTCTCTTTTTAAATTGACCATTTATTTCCTGGAGAGTAATCAAATCATAGGGGTTTTTATTAGCTAAAACATCAAGGAATAAATAGGTTTGCCAAATAAGTGGTGACGTTTGAATAAGTAACGAGTGTGTTACAGGGAGGCCAATTTCTGGAGGCAATAAGAACGGGTTCATATTTCTGTTATATAGTTCATGGAGAAATAATTTTTGCTTATGTCCTGGATGTAGCGACCAATTTAAAGTAGATTTCTCTATTTCTGAATTCCAACTTAAAGGATTAAGCTGTAAAGACATCTTGGGTTCTAAAAAGCTTTTAAATTTCATTTCATTTGCTTGGTAAAGGGTTTGTTGGGCAAAAGCATTTTTTATGGAGTAGGAGATTATCGATTCAACAAAATGAAAACGTCGTTTATCGGGGCAATACGTAGGAATATAAAAGGTTCCGGACGATGTAGATCTTAAAAATAAATAATGAAAGTTTGATAATTGGATAATTTTCTTCTTCTTTTGTTGAATATGATTGCTCGAAAGTATCCATAAAGGATTGTATTCATTTTCGAGATAAGTTTTAGTCCTTTTGATAAAAACGCTTTCTGGTATTGTCGAGCATTGATACTCCAAAGCGTATTTCTTTCCATTATACATGAACATAATATCCGGGCGCTGCTGAATTTCCCGATCATAGTACTCCAAAACAGATGGAATTTTTTGCCGGTTGAGCCACTGGTAAAGCTGACGTTTTCCTTCCATGTGGGAGACGGATTCACTTTCATAAAAATCACGACAGCTTCCTCCCTGCTTATGGGCAAAATGAAAGATGCGCGAATCTCCCAATTTCAGCAAAACAGTTTCTTCACAAATAGGACAAAGGAATTCTTCTTTGCTCCTTAGGTACAAAAGAGTTTCCTTTTTGTACTCATAACCAAGGCAGATATTTTTACCAGTTTTTGTTCGGGCGCTTAACAAATGAATATCTCCTCCTTTCTGTTTTACTAATTCTACAAATTCAACGATAATTCCTTTTAATGACAAAAAAACTCGCAAGTTAAAACGACGAGTTTTACATTTCATATTCTTAAAGCAAGGGTGAAAGTAATCTTGCTGTAGATTCCAGTAACCGATAGCCAATATGCCTCTGTTGAAACTTTATTAACTCCAGCTTATTGGAAAATTCGAGATCATTTATATAGTCATCAACAAGCTTTTGCGTACTTTTGGTTCGATATAAAAATGCATTGACCTCAAAATTCAAATGAAAACTTCTCATATCCATATTGGACGTTCCAATCGACGCCAATTCATGGTCAACAATAATAAATTTACTGTGCATAAAGCCCTTTTCATATTCGTACACCTTAACCCCGGCTTCTAACAGCTCTGGGAAATATGATCTTGATGCATGAAAGACGATACGCTTATCTGGTCGGTTCGGGACGAGCAGCCTGACATCTATACCACTAAGTGCAGCTACTTTAATGGCAGAAAAGATATCCTCATCCGGAATAAAGTATGGTGAAGCAATCCAAACTGATTTTTCCGCACTGGTAATCATTGAAAAAAAGATATCTTTGATAACGCTCCATTCAGTATCAGGACCACCAGCAATAAGTTGAACACCGCCGTGACTTACATGGTCAATTTGCGGTGATAGGTATTCTGCAGTTAAAAAACTGTGATTGGTCATATAATACCAATCCTGTAAAAAGATAAGCTGTAACGTTCGAACAGCTTCACCGCGAAGCATTAAATGAGTATCACGCCAGTAACCAATCGTTTTATCTCTACCTAAATACTCATCACCGATATTGAGCCCTCCCACAAAGCCGATGGTCCCATCAATCACAATGATTTTACGATGATTACGAAAATTAAATTTATTATTTAAATAGGGTAATTTTACAGGACCGAAGGGGACCGTTTCAATACCCGCACTTTTTAATTCATTAATATATAACTTTGAAAGCTGCCAAGAACCTACAGCATCATATAAAAAACGAATCTTGACACCTTTACTTGCTTTTTCAATCAGAATATTTTTGATTTCCTGACCAATATCATCATGGCGAACAATATAATATTCAAGATGGATATGATGTCTCGCTCTTTTTAAATTTTCAAGAATATGGCGAAAGGTTTCCTTGCCATTCGTTAATATTTCAGTCGAAGTGTCAAATGAAATTGGACTGTTGCCAAGTTTCTGGGCCAAGGTAAATAATTTCCCCTGATGCTCACCCATTAAACTAAGCTTCTCCTCACTCCTTGGGTCGTCTTCCCCTTCAATCGTTAAAAAAGCTTGTTTATCAAGAAAATACTTCTTTCTATACATCTTTTCTTTTCGATAATTACGACCAAAAAGGAGATAAAAGATAAAACCAACAAGCGGGAAGCTCCCTAAAACAATTAACCATGTGACAGTTTTAGAAGGATGGCGGTTTTCAAGGAAAATAACGAACCCAATAAACATGACCGACAGTGTCATTAAAACACTTAGGAATCCAAAAATCCCACTTCTCAATTGATCCTTAAAGATAAACAGCAGTACGGATAATGCCGACAAAAATAAAATAACCCTTACTGTATTTTTCAGTACTCTCACCTACTTAAGTTTTCAGTTTCTATTTAGTACTAAAAAGTACCGATTTCACGATTGAAATCGGCACAATAATTAACTAAAATATTTTCTTAATTCAAAAAATACATTTGCTGAAATGATTTCTTTCCCATATTCATGTATCCGATGAATCGTCACTTGTGTTTCATGACCAAACTCGAGTAAAATACTTAATATATCATCAATTTCATCCTCTTCAAATAAATCCTCAGGAAATTCAGTAAATAAATAGTACCTTCCTTCAAAATTATAAAGAATTGTTACTAAATCATCCAATCCTAAGCGATTAGACAAGCTAATGACATCCTCAAATTCGTTAAAGGCTAGGAGGAATTCCAGTGTCTCATCTTCCTCCAAACTATCTTCTTCATCAGAATTCTCCAGATTGAAATGTTGATTTAAAAGATCTTCTATTTTACCATCAACAGGTATATCCTTTATTTTATCATTAGGAATAGGTAACTCAAACTTTTGTCCATCTTTTGATAGATGTGCTTTGGTCACAAGAACCTCTATTCCTTTATCAAGAGCCTGGACTTGAATCCAAAGTGGGCCTTCGACGACGAACTCTTCTTCACCATGGACTTCGTCCATCATTTCCCAGAAAAGTTCTTCACTCCGTTCCCGATTGTACCAAATTTCCTCGCGATCAAAGCCTCTTTCTTCAATATCACCATAGGAAATATAGAATTTCACTGTATTTTCATTAATGCGTTCAATTTCCATCAAAAACACTCCCTTCCGTTTTCCAGATTGAAGGGACTAAATCCCCCCAAGCAGATATTTCCGTAGCATTTACTC
>JAIMAD010000291.1 GCA_023512145.1 Bacillus sp. (in: firmicutes)
AACAAATCCTATTAAGAATAAAATCTCATTGTTCCCGTTTCAATATGGAGAGGATTATCAGGGGACATTTGCAGTTAATTTAGAGACACCAAGAATTCGCTTTTTCTCTTTTTTGAGTATTAAAAAATAGGACAGGGAAGTGGTTATTTTACATGGATAATCATACTATTTTGAAGCTGCTCTCCAATTATGCAGAAACGACTCCTTATGATGTGGCAATTTTTTGCCAAGATGAATCCCCCATTACATATCAACAGTTATTAAATTCAATTGCAAAAATTGCTGACAAACTAATTCGTGAAGGAATAGAAAAAGAAGACCGTGTTGCTTTAGTTTTAAGAGATGGTCCAGAAATGGCCACGCTTTTTTTGACTGTATCGGGAATCTCAACTTGTGCCCCGTTAAATCCGAAGTATACTTTCAAGGAATTTAAGTTCTATTTTTCAGATTTAAAGGCAAAAGTTATTCTTTTAGAAGATGGAAATACCCAAGCTATTGAGGCAGCTCAAGAACTTGGTGTAAAGATAATCGTTCTATCGGAATTGCTCCCCATGTGGGTGTCCAACGATCCTTTAAATAACTACTACTGGGAAAACTTAATCCCAAAGCTTACTCACAGTGACGATACAGCATTAGTATTACATACATCTGGAACAACAGCTAAGCCGAAAATTGTCCCACTTACACATAGAAACTTAACTTATTCCATGCAGAACATTGCTAAATCTTTAAAGCTAACGAAAGCCGACCGTTGCATGAATATCATGCCACTTTTCCATATCCATGGATTAGTGGGAGGACTGTTATCTTCGTTGGCATCAGGTGGCAGTGTTGTATGTAATAGAGGGTTTGAGCCAGAGAGTTTTTATAATGGATTAGCCGAATTTTCGCCAACATGGTATTCTGCTGTGCCTACAATGCATCAAGCTATACTTACCCAAGGGAAAAATATCAAAATGAATCATTCACTAAGGTTTATCCGTTCGAGTTCTGCTTCGCTTCCACCACAGGTTTCAGTAGAACTGGAAGGATTTTTTGAAGTGCCGGTGGTGGAAGCCTATGGGATGACAGAAGCTGCTCATCAGATGGCCATTAACCCCTTTCCCCCTAGGAAACGAAAAACCAGATCTGTGGGCAGAGCGGCAGGATGTGAAATAGCGATTATGGACCAGCAAAATAATATTGTTGCCCCGGAATCACTGGGTGAAATCGTCATCCGTGGAGAAAATGTGATTAAAGGCTATGAGAATAACCCCGTTGCAAATCAGAATAGTTTCAGTCTGGGCTGGTTCCGTACAGGTGATCAGGGCTATCTTGATTTGGAAGGATATTTATTTATTGATAGCAGGATTAAAGAATTGATTAATCGGGGCGGAGAAAAAATATCGCCACGCGAAATCGATGACGTCATTCTTAGCCATCCTGCCGTTTTACAGGTAGCTGCATTTGCCTATCCACATCCTACTTTGGGAGAAGATATTGCTGCTGTTATTGTAAAGAAACCAGAAAAAGAGGTGACTGAAAAAGAGATCCGGCAGTTCGCAGCTATTAGTCTAGCAAGTTTTAAGATTCCTTCAAAAGTAATTTTTGCAAAAGAAATCCCAAAAGGACCGACTGGTAAAATACAACGAATTGGTTTAGCCGGAAAATTGGGGATTATTGCTGATGTATCAGACAATAAAGAGTATCAACCGCCAACCAATGCTGAAGAGATAACAATCTCTAGAATTTGGGAGGAAGTATTGGAAGTAGAGAACATTAGTATAGATGAAGATTTCTTTAATTTGGGGGGCAATTCCATTCAGGTAATGCGTATTTTAGCACGAATTCAAGAAAATACAGGCATTTTGCTAACCTTTGAAGAATTTTTTAACAATTTTACAATTGCAGAATTATCATTACTAGTTCAGCAGCATAAAGTGTTAGTTACTCCAAAATAACGGAAGGAGGCAGAACCGATGGTAAAATTGGAAATGGGAAGACCTTATAAAGATAATCAAATCAGTTGGCCTTTATCCTATGAACAAGAACGTCAATGGTTTCTTGAACAGTTAAATCCCGGTAATGCTGCTTATAACCGACCCTTAATCATCAAACTTACCGGAATACTCAATACAATGATTTTAGAAAAAAGTATAAATAAAATTTTTGAGCGGCATCACGTCTTAAGAGCCTATTTTCCAGTGAAATCCGGTATGCCTTCTCAAGTTATCCGACCCTATCAATACACCGATTTACCGGTTATCGATATAAGTAATTTTTCTGGGGTGAACCGTGAAAAGGAAATGAATCAACAAGTTATCAAAGAGGTTCGACATTCGTTTGATGTGTCCAGTGATTTCCTTTTACGATTCACATTAGTGCGGCTATCGTCTAATAATCATTTGCTGATGATCAATATTCATCATATTATTTTTGATGGTTGGTCCGCGCAGATATTTCTTAAGGAGTTGTCCAAGTTTTATAAAGCCTTTGTTAAAAACGAGCCATGTAACATACCGGAACTTCCCTTCCAGTATGAAAGTTATTCGATAATGCAGAGAGAAATGTTAGCAGGGGATTTGTGGGAACGTGATTTGGCTTACTGGAAACGGCAATTAGGTGGTGAGTTACTAGAGCTAAATCTGCCATTGGATTATCCGAGACCGATTCAAGCTACTCTTGAGGGGAAAACTTATCGTTTTATCATACCGCATGATGTAAACCAGCAGATTAAAACATTTTGCCGAAAAGAAAAAGTTACCCCATCCATGCTGATTATGACAATCCTTAATATTCTATTGTTCCGCTATACTGGGCAACAAGATATTAGCGTTGGGAATCTGGTTTCTGGAAGAAACCAAACGAACATTGAGCATTTAATTGGTTTATTTGTCAATACATTGATAATGAGGACTCAGTTACAGCCAAATATGAAATTTTCAGACGCACTGCAACAAGTAAGAAAAATTAATTTGGAAGCCTACAGTCACCCAAATATGCCTTTAGCAAAACTTGTTGCTGAGATAAGCCCCAAACGTAATTTGAATGGGAATCCGTTATTTCAGGTTTTACTGAATATGCATAATATGCCACAAGCAAATGAAGTGTTACCTGGTCTTTGTCTTGAAGAAGTCGATATTGAACAATCACCAGCCCTTGTGGACTTAACATTAAAAGTTGTTGAAGTTCAAGGAGACTTAAAATGTTCGCTTATTTATAATAAAGATATATTTTTGGAGGGAACAATCGCTCGAATGGCGGGTCATTTTACTACCCTATTGGCTAGTGCTCTTGCATGTCCCGACAAAACGATATCTGAGCTTCCAATGTTAACCATACAAGAAAGACAAGAACTGCTTGTGGAATGGAATAAGCAAGAAGCGGATTATCCTAGAGAGTCTTCTATTACACAACTTTTCGAAGAACAAGTAGACTTGTATCCTAATGATATAGCAATAATATTCGAAAATAAACAAATACCTTATCATGAACTGGATAGACGTGCCAATCAGATTGCAAACTATCTTCGAAAAATGGGTCTAAGCAATGAGCAGTTAGTAGCCGTTTGCCTTCCGAGATCCCCAGAAATCATCATTAGTTTTATTGGAATTCTTAAAGCTGGGGGGGCATATGTTCCAATAGATCTTTCCTACCCAACAGAGCGAATTGCGTTTATGCTGAATGATGTAAATGTATCATTTATTATTACAACGGAATCAATAGCCAAACAGCTTCCAAATACCAAGGCTAAATTTATATTCCTTGATAATGAGGAAGTGGAGATTTCAGCACAATTGGTGGATCGGCCGGTTAATAGAAGTGGGTATGAGAGCTTGGCATACGTGATGTATACATCCGGGTCAACAGGTGAACCCAAGGGGGTAGCGATTGCACAACGAGGAATTATTCGCCTTGTAAAAAATTTTGATTTTGCAAACCTAGGACATAAGGAAGTTTTTTTAAATCTTAGTTCATTGTCTTTTGATGGTTCTACTTTTGAAATTTACGGTTCATTATTGAATGGTGGAAAACTTGTCATCATGAATTCAAATAAACCATCCCTTGAACATATAGCGGAAACAATTAAACAGCAGCAGGTTACAGCTATTAGCGTAACACCGGAAATGCTAAATTTGTTGCTTGAGGATTATCATGAATCACTAGGAAGTTTGCAACAGATTTTTTCTGGAGGGGATGTTTTAGGGGTCTTACTAGCTCAAAGATGTTTATCTAAACTCCCTGAATGTCAGTTGATAAACGGTTATGGACCAACTGAGAATACAGTTTACAGTACTACTTTTTTAGTGAAGGAAATCCTGCCGGATACAACGACAATTCCAATTGGTCGTCCGATTGCCGATGACAATGTTTTTATTCTTGATCACTATTTCCAGCCTGTCCCAATCGGAGTAATTGGGGAATTATATGTAACTGGAGAGGGTATTGCACGAGGGTACTTGAACAATAAAGATTTAACTGAAGAAAGATTCCTTTCTAATCCATTCGCAATTGCATCAAGGGGAAAACTGTATAAAACAGGGGATTTGGTACGGTACCGGTCGGATAAAAATATTGAGTTTATTGGTAGAGTTGATCATCAGGTTAAAATAAGAGGCTGCCGAATCGAACTAGGTGAAATTGAGGCTGTCGTGGGCAAGTATCCGGGGATTCGTCAGATAGTCGCAGGCACCACAAAAGGAAATAAAGAATCGAGTGATTTGATTGTCTATGCCGTGATGCAAAAGGGTGAAATATTCGACTCTCACAAGCTGCGCACTTTTACACGACAAAAACTACCAGATTATATGGTTCCTACCTTTTTTGTAGAGTTACAAGATATCCCCTTAACACCAATAGGTAAAATAGATAGGATAAAGTTACCAACACCTGAACCTATATCCAATGTAAAAGTAATTATTACTCCTCGAAACCTAATTGAAGAACAATTACTTCAAGTATGGAAAGAATTATTATCCCTACAAAAAATAAGTGTGACGGATAACTTTTTTGAATTAGGTGGTCATTCCTTACTAGCAATGCAGATGTTTTCAAAAATAGAAAAAACGTTTGCCAAAAGATTGCCTGTATCGATTATTTTTCAGGAAGATACAATTGAAAAGCTTGCCAAGGTATTATCATTAAATGACCAATTAGATATCAACTCGTCTTTAGTTCCTATTCAACTTCAAGGCAACAAACCACCCCTATTTTGTGTTCATCCAAAAGATGGCACAGTTTTTTCATATAGACTTTTGGCAAAAAATCTAGGAATAGAGCGACCTATTTATGGCTTAAGATACACAAACGCTAAGAATGATTCAAAAATAAGTATCAATGGACTAGCTGCAAAATATATTGCGGAAATAAGGAGAATTCAGCCAATCGGTCCATATTTTCTGTTGGGGTTTTCTCTGGGGGGAACTATTGCATATGAAATGGCACAGCAATTGTTTCAAGTAGGGCAGGAGGTCTCGTTACTAACGATTGTTGATACTAGAAATATTGCCCGGAACTCCTACAAAATTGAGAGAGGAGTTCCCTATAAGAAAATAATTACTAACAACCTAAAAAAACTTAATAAGCTCCCATATGGTGAATGGATACCGTTCATCAAGCAGAAAACTCAAAATGCGTTTCACTTAGTCATGAACAAACCCGAGCCAAAATATATTGATGATAAAATGGTCAAACTTTTTTTAAAAGCACTGAGTGAATACAAGCCAAAACCTTATCCAGGTAAATTGTTACTTATCAGAGCAAATGATAATCAAAATAATCTCCTTTTCGATGAACAACTCGGTTGGGAAACGGTAGAAGATGGCAGAATAGTTGTCCGTGGTGTCCCAGGTTACCATGGTACAATCATTAAAGAACCAAATGTTGGAAATGTTGCGAAATGCTTAAGGGAGTATTTATAAACCTTAGTGATACAAAAAGACTTTAAGACTATGATTGCGATCAATCGTTGCAAGCAATACATTTTTGATTTCTGTTTGATAGTGACTCATAAGCATATTTATGAGCCACTCTTCTTTTTGATTAACTTGCTCCAACACCATAAAGT
>JAIMAD010000292.1 GCA_023512145.1 Bacillus sp. (in: firmicutes)
TTTAGGCTCTCAGATGTCAGGAAGTATGGATTATTCATTAAAACCCATTCACGCGCATATTCTCCTGGTAGGATGGCTTTCAGTGTTTGCGTGGGGAATCTTTTATAAAGTTTATAAAATTAAATACAAAAAACTTGTAGCCATACATAGCATTCTCGGTATGATAGGTGCTGTCGGTTTGACCCTAGGCATGTGGATGTACACTATAAATCCATTTAATTTAAACGAGACCTTTATCCTAGTATTCTTTATCGTGGGTGGGACCCTACTCTTACTTGCTTTCTTACTATTCGTTATCATAACTTTCCTGACCGAAAAGCAGGAAAAACTGCTCTAAAAAAAACAATAAAAAAGCATCCGTGAATTTTTTTACGGGTGCTTTTATTAAAATTATCTACTATTTTTTTTATTTCTAACCTTTTAAACTGTTGATAAATCAACTGTTACCTAACGCATTTTTATTACTATCAGTTTTACAAAATACCGTTAGAATTGCTAAAATAGTAAGTAATTATTATTCTTCTGATCAGTTTTTTAATAGGAAGAGGGAAAACAGATGTCGGAAATATATTTGGACAATTGTGCAACGACAAAACCATATCCAGAAGTGACGAGGAAGGTTGTGCAAATGCTTACTGAAGTTTACGGAAACCCTTCGTCATTACACCGATTGGGGAAAGATAGCAAGTTGGAGCTTGAAAATGCCCGGAAAATCATTGCTGATTCTCTTCAGACCGAGCCTGCTGAAATCTATTTTACCTCGGGAGGTACTGAGTCTGACAATCTCGCCATTAAAGGGGCTTGCCTGGCTAATGCCAACTATGGAAATCGGATCGTAACCACTGTAGCTGAGCACCCTGCCGTCATGAAAACAATCCGCGATTTAAAAAGACAGGGCTGGGATGTGACATATATTTCAACACCAAATGGCGAACTTGACATGGAAGAGCTGGAACAGGCGATTGATAAGCAGACCGTCCTTGTCAGTGCCATGTTAGTCAATAATGAAACGGGTTGTATCTTCCCAATAAACCAAATTAAGCAAATCATTAAGAAAAAGCAATCCCCAGCCCTTCTGCATTGCGATGCCGTACAAGGCTATGGAAAAATAAACTTCACAGCAGCAAGTCTGGGAGCCGACCTTATCAGCATCAGTGCCCATAAAATCCATGGTCCAAAAGGTATTGGTGTCCTGTATGTGAAAAATGGTCTAAACATGTTTTCTCTTAATCTAGGCGGAGGGCAGGAACTTGGTTTGCGTTCGGGAACAGAGAGCACTCCTCTTATCGCGGGTTTTGGAGAATCAGCACGAATCACCCTTTCCACTATGGATAAGAATATTTTGCATATGACCGAGCTTCGCGATTATTGTATCGACGGCTTAAAAGATCAGCTACCTATAGCTGTTATCAATTCGACTAAGCAAGGAGCACCACATATTGTCAATTTTTCTTTACCAGGACTTCCTAATAAAAAGGTCGTCGAGTTCCTTGATACGAAAGATATCTTTATATCCAGTGCCGCAGCATGTAAGGGAAATCATTCCCGCGGCCCTTCTGTGCTGGAATCACTGGGATTAAGCCGTATTCTCGCTGAGAGTGCGCTAAGAATCAGCTTTTCGTACCTGAATACGAAGAACGATATTGATGCACTACTAAAAGCCCTTATCGAATACAGTGGGGACAATCATTCTGATCTTTTAGAAAATAAATGAACGTTATCAGAAAATATGCGGGCTAAAAGATAAGACTCCTACTCTGCAAAAATTAAAACGATAAGGGAAGATAATAAGCTGAAAAAGTGACTAATTGAGAGTAGTTAGTTCTTGATTTAACAAACAATTAGCATCGTTTTTGTTGTTACTTATCCCTTCAATTAGTTCTGCTATGGAATATTTCATCACTTGGGAGTGTCATGATACTGCTTACCTATCATTTCCTCCATACAACCCATAACGTTGATAGAGCTCCTCATAATAACGCTGTGTAAACTTCTTGTCTAAGATCCCGTAAAAATAAGCGACTGGATTTTTGACGACCATGTTGAACTTGAGTTTGCGAATAAGCTGTTTAAATGAAAGAACAGCTACCTCCAAAATTCGGTCGGTTTCTTTTTCGCTATTATTGCGATAGCTAGCAATTTGTGTCATTCTCCAGTACTCCTCAATCGTCTTGGCATCAGGAAAAAAGCACTTAACGAGCTGCACAAAAGGCTGTGGGATTATGTCACTGACATAGGTGTGGTCCAATTTCGACGGTTCTTCCTTACGTTTAGTTATTTCTTGTTTTTTAGTTTTAAAAAGATTATTAGTTTCATTAGGGTGGTTCATGATTTCCTGTTTAGGTGGTTCATTGGAAGGAATACGATTAAATACGTACAGGTTACTGGTCTGTGAACCATTTTTCCGTTCAGTTTCATAGATGGTAATGATTCCAAATTCCTTTGCTTTTTGGGTCATTCGTTTAAAGGTTGAGCGTGAAATACCGTTCTCGTTGTATTCATCATGAATTGCTTTTAAGACGGTCCCGATTTTCGCATTGCAAACACCAGGGATTTTTGCAGCAAAACGAACCAGCCTTTTTAACCCCACCAATTCCCCTTTTGAAAAATCAGCCTTGTGTTCCAGCAGCCACATTTCCATATGGTGATTAAACTCAGTTAAGTTTGCGAATTGAGAAAATTGCTCATACCGTTCAATGTTGCCAGATTTTTGATTCATCCTTTTGCGGCCACCCTTTCATCGCTTCGGTTCAGGGTCAAACTCGTTCGTTTTTCAACGAGAAAACCAAGATTTCGATACTTCCACGATAGCGGATTTGGCTAAAAAGTTCGAACAGCTAAAATTCACTTTTGGAGCCGTTTTTGACATAAAAATGCGTTTTTTGGCTTCAAAAGTGAAGTTTGGAGCCTTTTTTTGCATTTTTGTACAAATTTATGATCAATTTTGGATTACGATTCTTGGTGTTTTTGCCACTTCTTATAGGCTAATTAATGAATTGATTAACCACTTTCCACCGAAGCATGGGGACGGTTCTCATGCTTCTTTGGAATAGTTTCAATTAATAATACAAGTATACTTAAGACACTTGTTCCCTGGAAAGCGCAAACTTCGACTAGATTCCCCCCTGTTTCTTCCCACTTAAACGTTTGATTTAAAACGTTAGGAACCTTGGTAAATCAATGTTTCTGCTCCATTTCTATTTATAAAATCGTCGGAGGTTTTAGTAAATATCTATTCCATTCAAGATTTTCCTACCAAATCACTTTAAAAATGACAAATTACCACCCTATCCTCCTAATGAAAAAACTAACCAAACGTTTGATTAAATACGCTGCTTCTTCTGTCTTCTATGGCTTTTACATCATAAATAGGTAAAAAGATTGTCGGGAAGTTGCCCATATTTAAATGGATTTACTTAATCCCTTCAATCAAATGAACGGTTTCTCTCTAAACAGTCATTCTTAGACTAATTTCTAGTTATCTCAACACTAATCAAACGTTTGGTTAAATGTGGCTTCAACCCGCTTCCATACTGAATTTGCACTTCTATTTACAGAAGAAAATTGTCGAGTGGTGTATTTAAAAAAATGCTGCATATAGTACTAACTGGAAGTGGGGTATGACTATCCCAAAGATGACATTAATCCCTATCGGGATTTCCAAAATAAATGATAGAGAACTCTAGTTACAATTGGACGAATAGTATGATTGCCTTAGCTTACAAAGAGAAAGCATAAGAACCGTCCCCAAGCTTCTTCTGTGACAATTCTTGTAGACTACAATCTATGGTACAAAAGCACTGTTTGTTATTTAATAGAAATATAGGGGTAATATTCCATATTTAAAGTTGATTTACCCCTGCTAGTAATTCCTAATAATCGAGGTGATTGAATTGAATGTGACATCGTAAACGCTAGGTTATTTTGCACCTTATGTATTCATATCAGAATGAGTCCGAAGCTTTTGTTAGGAGAGTCTTTTTTTCAACTATGAATAATAAGTAAAGGAGCTGTGCGCTATGATAATCAAAAATTATTATTTAATTGATAACAGCCTAATCTTGATGACAGGTGAATATGACCCACACGGGAAGCTATGTGCACGAATTATGATCGGAGAAAAATCTCTGCTGGTAGACAGGACACCGGTACAACTATTGGATGATACATTAACATACATAGGTTTTGATTTAAGGGGCGCCCTTGCAGGTGCCAAATTCATTCTCGGAACGAGGCATATGTGTCCGATCATGGTTAATCCCTATCAAGGCATGTGCCTGTTTCCTAACAAATCACCCTTCAAGGAAGAGTGTATCTGGTTTAACCCAGAACATATTGTCAATACCACACCGAATGGCTGCAAGACAGAACTAGAATTAAGTAATGGTCATTCCATTATTGTCGATACAAAACTAACCTCATTTAATACTAAAATGCAGAGAGCACTTCAATTAAAACGGCTGACGAATGAGCGAGGTAATCACCCTAGTCCGATTACCGTTTATCTCGAACCGAAAAAACGGCACCAGTTAGCTAGGGAGAAGACAGGAAAATACAATTTTGCTGCTTTTGATGAAAAGAAAGAAGAGGGAACGAAATAAACGGTGCTGTCATTTACAACTGTTCTTATTTGTCCAAATACACAAAAAGATGTTACCTAAACCAACTTTGGGAGAGTGTCGCCTGTGAGACAAAAAGCAATTTCATTATCAAATGGCCTAAAAAAGGGAATTTCCTTGAAAGATGATAAAAAGATATATATTGGAAACGTATTAAAAAGAATGAGATATATTGCTGGACTATCACAAGAGGAATTGGCGCAACGCAGCACGTTGGACCGGACATCGATAGCTAAAATTGAATCAAATGTCCAAGCACCAACTCTTACGACAATTTTCTTGCTAGCTGATGGTCTTTGTATGATACCTTTTGAATTAGTAAAAGAAATTCAAGAAAATCCAGAATCCATTGTGAGACCTGACAATGTTTGGTGTTCATATCCAAGGTCGGGTAAGGACACCAGCCCTTATTTCCATGAATAAGGGCAATGATTAACAGATTATCGTCTGCTAGAGTCGAAAAATAACAACCCTTTCACCTGCTACTCATGATCCTCTCAGCTAAAGAACATTCCTCTTTGTTTAACAGGAATCATTTGCGTTAATTGACATATTCCTATGACAAAATAGGATGGAATTTTCCGTATACTTATCTATGTAAATTAGAAAGCAGTAACTAGTTTAAATCGATAAATGGAGAGGATCGTATGAAAATCAAATCAAAATCCTATGGTGAAGAGCTGGAAATTGTCACAATAAGGATAAACCAAGCACTTTCCATAACCGTAGAAGCATTCAAAGTTCCCGAAGGCTATAAAAGCTTTGCAACAAATTCCTATATCCATCATGATTCTTTAGTGGGTGGAGCAACACATAAAGATAAACAGGAGAGCATTAAAATGGCCGTTCAGGATTTACGTGTGTTAATGGAGGAATATGAGAAGAATAACAACTGACTCCAACATCTTTTTTTAAAAGGAACCTATTATTGTGATTATCCAGGGTTGTGCTTAGATTGGGCATGACTCTTTTTTGTTTTTTTCTCAATGTAATACTAGGCACCAATTTTAATTGAAAAAATCGTCATAGACGGCTATTTGTCATGCGTACCGAAATGGTGCGTTATTTTTTATAATTCGGGCTTACGGTCTAACTCCAAAAGATCCGTAAAAACATCGCTTGATCTCTCACTTTAAAAGCCTTCCAATCATCAGCATTAACCTCCAAAGATTTGGATGGTTCTTGGCACTGGGTGTTCACTTAGGGACCGTGAGAGTGGAACCGGAATCTATTCTCTTATTCTATAAATACCGACATATATAGGGTGGTGTCAGTGCCAATGAATATACCTTCAAAAATAGCCCTGTGGAACAATTTGTGAAACAAGATTAATCGGGTCGTGGAAGCGTATAATGGCAAATAGGTCAAGTACCAAATTCCCTAAAAAAGACCAACTCTAAGTAGAACCCTCAATTTCCATT